>JAADGJ010000013.1 GCA_013152435.1 Chloroflexota bacterium
GGCCTCCTGGAAGCCTCTTCAGAGCCCTCTCTGGACGTCAGAAAGCTCCCTGCATACGCAAGGAGCCGGTTCAAAACGCCAAAGTCCAGGGCAGGGGCGATTCATGAATCGCCCCTGCCTACAGGTAGGCGGCAGATAAATCCCCCGTTTGGGAAAAGGCCCTCAGCGCCATTCATGCAACGCTGCTCACGGAATGGCCTCCTGTGGGCTCACCAACACGAGACAGGGAAACCACCCACAGATGGCGGATAAGAAACCCGTCCTACATGCTCTATTCCTTGAGAGACCGCTTTATGAGATACCCGCGCGGCCGTCTGCGAGGAGAGGGGCAGCCAGGGCGAGGCACTGTTGCTTATATCGCTCCGCCCCCATCCGATCGTTTCGTCGCCAGACGCTGATCGGCATGTACTTCTGCACCTCATACAGGAGATAAAAGCGATGGCGGATCATCGCTGCAGAGGACTCATCCCGCCGGGCGCCATACCCGGACCAGAAAGGCGGCTCGCTGATCCCACAGTAATCGAGAACGGCGAACTCGATCTCCACGTCCCCCCACAACGCACGATCGAAATCCACCAGCCCGGTCACATTCCCAGCCTCGTCGATCAGGATGTTCTGACTCCACACGTCCATGTGCAACAGGCGAGAAGCCACCGGGCGATCGAAATAGTCGATGTACGCGTCGAGCAGGTCGCGCATCATCTTCGCTTCCGCCGGCGTGTAACTGCCACACGCTTCCACATCGTCTAGCAGCTTCCGCCACATGACGCGAAAGGCATCCACCCACGTGGGCTGAGGCTCCATAGGGCGATGAGCGCCCAGGTATCCATACGCCTGAACGCCCAGGCACTCCGGCGCCGTGAGCTCGTGGAGCTGACGCAGGTACACCCCCACCTGATGCAGGGCCCGCCGCCACTGCGCCCGCGTGAGATGAGGGATGTCGCTCATGGGGGTTCCCGGCAGAGCCCGCATCAGGATGTAATCCCGATCGATGCGCGTCCGGCTGAAGTCGTATCCCACGATCTCCGCCACCGGGATCGTCGTGCGCTCCCGGATCAGAGCGTGAAGCTCCGGCTCCTGGCGCATCATCAGCCGCTCGTAGAAGAGGAAACCGGCATCGTCCGGCGGGGCGATGCGCAATACGAACCGCTCGCCATCGCCCTCCACCCAATACGAGCGGTTATGCTTGCCCGTGCGAATGGGCCTGAAACGCAAAGAGCCCACGTCCGCCCCGACATGGGCCCTCACCAGCTCCTCCAGGATCTCAACAGGAAAAGATTCCGACAAGATGCGCTCCAGCTATGCGGGCATCGATGAATATCTGCCCCCCTCACGACCCGGGCGGCGCGTCACCGGGACACGTAGCGACTGGACCGAACCCAGAACCGCCAGGGAGCCTGCCGATCTCGCTCGTCGGCGTAATGGATCCCGATCCGGGGGCCACGCGCCACCTCCTCATCCGGAACCTCCCGCCCCCGCTCCAGCCACAGCTCATCCCCATGGACCAGGTCGGCGCCATTGAAACGCTTGTCGATGGCCATCGCCTGGGTCAGCCGGGCGGGGCCGCTGGTCAGGTCCCGGTCCCTCAGACGTCTCCGGTCGGCCCGGCGCAGCCTGCGCATCACCTCCAGGCCCTCAACCGGCTCCAAGGCCCGGATCAGGATCGCCGCCGGGAAACCCTCCTCCTCCGTGACCACGTTCAGCATCCAGTGCATGCCGTAGGTGAAGTAGACATAGGCACGGCCGGGCGGGCCAAACATCACCTCGTTCCTGGGGGTGCGCCCCCGGCTGGCGTGGCTGGCGGTATCCCCATGCCCCACGTAGGCCTCGCATTCGACGATGACGCCACTGAGGCGCTGGCCATCTAACAGACGGACCAGCCGCGCCCCCAACAGCTCCCGGGCGACGATCAGCGTATCGCGAGCGAAAAAGTCGTAAGAGAGGCGATCTGTCCCCGCTGTCATCTCGTCCCCTATGTGATGGGAGCGCTCTCCTCCCGATGATACGAGACCGTCATCGCCGGCCGTCCGGCGCCCGTCTCCCGGGCGCTCGGTTCAACCCCGGGCGACGATGGCTCCTGAACGGGATGATAATGCACATGGACCCGCCGCAAGAACTCGATGTTCTCGTACAGGACACGTTCCACATGGGATGCGATCTGATCCCCGGCAGCCACGCTCAGGGTGCCATCCACCCCGATGGTGAGATTGACCACCAGGTATGGCCCGAACCGATGGGCGTGGATCTCCTCGACCTCCCTCACCCCCGGCACCGTCGCCAACAGCTGGGTGATCTGCTCCGCCAGCGACCGCCCCGGCACCGTGTCCATCAGATCCTCGGAGGACTCCCGCAGGATCTCGACGCCCGTCCTCAGGATGACCAGCGCCACCAACGCGCCGGCCATGGGGTCCACCCACAGGTAACCATGGCGTCCCAGGAAGATGCCGACGGCCGCCGCGGAGGCCGAGAGCACGTCGTTGCGATGATCATAGGCCATGGCCAGCACGGCCGCGTTCTTCGTCTGATTGCCCACCCGATAGGTGAAGACGGTCAACCCCATCTTCATCCCGACGGTGAGCAACGCCACCCACAGCGCTGCCGCCGATGCGCCGCTAAAGTCGCCCTGCCCGGAGAGCAGGTTATACACCTCATTGACCGCGTTCCAGAAGACGGCGATGCCCGTGGTGATCACGAACGCCCCGACCACCAACGCCCCCACGCTCTCCAGCTGGCTATGCCCATACGGGTGCTCCTCGTCCGCCGGCTTGCCGGCCAGCCGCATGAACACGCTCACGATGATGTAATACGCCACATCGCTGGTGGAATTGATGCCATCAGCGAGCAACGCCGGGCTGTTCCCCAGAATACCGATGGCCGTCTTCAATGCGGCCAGGAAGATATTCGCCACCAAACCGATATTGGCGGCCTGGATGCTCTTTCGTTCCCTCTGCTCAGGACTCATCGCTCCCCCAGCTCATATCCCCAACCCCGATCGGCCATCGGTCACAGACCCGATGACGTCGCTCTCCCCTCGGGCGATCGGGCGTCCCCTATCATACATGATTTGTCCGCCGACGCCTATGTTCTCGGACAGTGTCCCGACTCGGAGGTCAAAGTAAACCGTGCCTCATCGTCGCTTTCGCATCCTCCCTATCATACTCAACAGGCCATCTCGGGCAAATCCCCCGGTCGTAAGGGTAATAGGCGGACCAGGCTGGGAAAGGGCTGGAGCAAGAGGGATTTTGGCGAAAGGAGTCCCTTAGGCACCCTATCGGTAAATTTCAGACACGCTGTGAAATGGGAACCACGAAGGCACTAAGACCCCAAGGTAGAGAAGGCGGAAGTGCGCTACCTCAGGGCTTCTTCGGCGTACACAGACACAACATCTTGCCGTGCCTCATGGGGCCAACTTCGCCTATACGGCTTCGTGTCTTGGCGCGGGTGGCGGAAGGCAGTGCCTTTCACCACTCAAAAGGCCAACCTTGAGGAGCGGGCCAGCCCTCGTCCCTGCAGATGTCACGTATGCCGATATGAACGCTGGGCTAATGAAAAGGCCCGGCTCCCCACCCTCAACGCGGCGTGACAAGGGGAACCAAATACGCTATAATGGTGACACTACGGGAACCACCGGCGTAGGAAGAAAACCCATGCACCTGGTCCGCTGCCTCATCCGACTGCTCGTCATCGCCCTCATGGTGAGCGCCTGCACCGGCGCCGAGACGCCCCCTCCGCCAGATCCGTACGCGCCATACCGCCCGGCCATGCTGGAGGACTTCCAGGGGGATCTGGACCAATTGCCGCCGGTCCCCCGCTACAAACTCATCCTGGACGTCGACATACCCACACGGCACCTCGACGGCAAGGGCATTGTGATCGTCCCCAACCGCCTCCCCGTCCCCCTCTCCGACCTGTACTTTCGCCTGTATCCCAACCTGCCCCAGTACCGAGGCAGGCTAAGCCTGGAGATGGTGACGGTGGGCGGAGCGCTCACCGCCTTTGACTACGCGCCGGACGGTAGCTCCCTGCACGTCATCCTGCCCGAGCCCCTTCCCCCCGGCCAGACGGTCGAAATCGGATACACCTGGAGCCTGGACGCCCCCACCAGCCCTACCGGGTACATGGTGTTTGGGGAGAGCCAGGGCATTCTCAGCCTCCCGCTGAGCTATCCCATCCTGGCCGTCTCGGAGATGGACGTCACGGGGCAGCGTCCCAACTGGCACCTGGAGGTCGCCCCGCCCCACGCCGACGTCGCATTCACGGAGAGCGCCTTGTATCAGGTGGAGCTGATCACGGCGCCCGAGGTCACGGTGGTCAGCTCGGGCATCGTGGTGAGCCAGACCACCACAGCCGAGGGGAAGCTCGTCCGCCAGTTCGTCACCGGGCCGGTGCGGGAGTTCACGCTCATCATGTCCCCCCAATTCCAGGAGGCCTCCGAAAAGATCGGCGATACGACCGTGCACTCCTATTTCCTGCCCGAAGATCGTCAGGCCGGGCAACAGGCGCTGGCATACGCCGCCGCGGCCACGCAGGTGTACAGCGATCGCTTTGGAACCTACCCCTTCACCGACCTTAGCGTGGTGGAGGCGCCGCTTCAGTACCGGGGCATGGAATACCCCGAAGTCAACCTCATCGGCATTGACACCTATCGGGAGCGGAGAGAGGACCAGGAGTTCCTGATCGCCCACGAGATCGCCCATCAATGGTGGTACAATCTGGTGGGCAACGATCCGGTCAATCGTCCCTGGCTGGACGAGGGCCTGGCCGAATATTCGACTTACATCTACTACGAGACGATCTACGGCAAGGAGCGGGCCGACCGGCTGCTTCGCAACCGCTGGGAGGTCCCGCTGGCGTACGCCAGGGAAAACGGGCTGGACACCATCGTCGGGCAGCCGGCCTCCGGATTCGGGCCCGTCAACTACGAGACGATGGTCTACGCCAAGTCCGCCCTCTTCTTCCACGCCCTGCGACAGGAGATGGGCGACATCGCCTTTTTCAAGCTCCTGCGCACGCTGGTGTCCAAGTACCGTTACCAGGTCTTGACGCCGGATGATCTGCTGGCGGAGGCACGGAGAGCCTCCGGGCGGGATGTGACGCCGGTCTATCGCCAGTGGATCCTGACGGCAGCGGAACCCTGAGAGCGCTGGGAGCGGATATCCGGCCTCGACGCGACGTCGCATCACGAGGAGCACCTGTGAAAACGAGATCCCTTTGGAGTCGGGCGAGGGTTTGCCTGACGATTCTGGCCTTCGTGCTGTGGGGAACCGCCTGCCAGCTACCCACACCTCCCATCGTCTACACCCCGATCCCCCCAGCCCCGACGCCGACTTCACCGCCCCCACCTCCGCAATCGCTCAGCCTGGACGACCTCACGCTCTTCGAGCAGGCGATGATCCCCATCGCTCGGGGCGACGTCGCCCAGGTCGCCACCGTGCTGCGCCCCACTCGTTACCGCATCGATGCCCGATTCGATCCCACGTCCCGCACCATCAGCGGCCAGGAGATCGTCCGATACACCAACAACGAGGCCGGGCCCCTGGATGCCGTCTATTTTCGCCTGTTCCCCAACCTGCCCAGGAGCGGCCGAGCGACGGTCTCCTCGCTGACGGTGGATGGCGCCTCCGTAACGCCTCAACGGGAGCTTGCGGGAAGCGCCCTGCGAGTACCGATGGATCCGCCGCTTCCTCCGGGCGCCTCCGTCACGTTCCAGCTGGACTTCACCGTCCAGGCCCCCGCCACGCCGGGAGGCAACTACGGGGCGTTTGCCTACACCAATGAGGTGGTGGCGCTGGCGGGATTCTACCCGCTGATCCCGGTGTTCGATGACGAGGGGTGGAACGTAGAGATCGCCCCGGCGTACGGCGACCCCGTATACTCCGATACCAGCTTCTATCTGGTGCGATTCACATTGCCAACCGGATGGGAAGTCGCCGCGTCCGGCTCCACTTTAGGCGTGGAGGACAACGGCGACGGCACGACCACCTGGACGATCGTCTCCGGCCCCATGCGAGACTTCAACCTCGCCGCCTCCCCCGCCTACCGTACGATGGAGATGCAGGTGGACGACACGGTGGTCCGATCCCATTTCAAGCCCGGGGATGAGGCAGGGGGACGGCGAGCGCTGGAGTACACGGCCCACGCCCTGCGCTACTTCAACGAGATCTTCGGCATCTACCCCTTCGCCGAGCTGGACGTGGCTGCCACCCCTACGACGGCCGGCGGGATCGAATATCCCGGGCTGATCGTGATCGCGGAGCGGCTGTACGGGGAGAAGGGGGGCTTCTTCGAGTGGGCCACGGTCCACGAGACCGCCCACCAGTGGTGGTACAGCCTGGTAGGGAACGATCAGGTGGACGATCCGTGGCTGGATGAGGCGCTGACGCAATATGTCACGTGGATGTACGTAGAGGCGACCTACGGGAAGGTGGCCGCAGCGATCGCCCGCCGGGCCTTCTTCGACGAGCCCTATCGGCGGTTGGTGGAGGAGGGAAAGGATCCGCCCATCGGGTTGCCGGTGCGGGCTTACAGCGAGGAGGACTACGGCCCCGTCGTCTACGCCAAAGGGCCGCTCTTCTTCCACGAGTTACGGCAGACGATGGGCGACGCGACGTTTCGGGCATTCCTGCGAACCTACTTCGAACGCTACCGATACCGCATCGCCACGCCCGAGGATCTGCTCACGGTCGCGCAGGAGACCTGCCGCTGCGATCTCACCCCGATCTACGCCAGGTGGGTTCTGGGCATCACCCTGGGCGAACCGCCCACCCGGGGACGGATATCCAGCCAGACGGTGAACGCCAGCCCCTCCCTGAGAACTCCGAGCCTTCCACCCCACGACCGGAGGGCTCGGACATCCCCATCGCCTCCAGGGCACGGTGAAGGCGATCAGGACGGGAACGATGAGGAGACTAGCAACAGCGTGCGCCATCACCATGGCTTTGCTGTGGCTGTTAGGCATCGCCTCCGGGAGGGCGTCCGCCCAGTCGGGCACGGGCGTCATCCGCGTGGCGACCACCGGCCGTGATACGATCGGCTGCGGCAGCCCGACCTACCCCTGCCGCACGATCCAGTACGCGGTCGATCAGGCTGAGACAGGCGATACCATCCTCATCGCAGCGGGGGTGTATACCGACATCCACGCCCGCTCCGGCGTCACCCAGGTGGTGTATATCGACAAATCGGTGACGCTCCGCGGCGGCTATCCTCCAACGGGATGGGAGGCCCCCTCGCCCGCTGACCACCCCACCATCCTGGACGCGCGGGGGCAGGGGCGAGTGCTCTTCCTCACGGGAAACATCACCCCCACGATCGAAGGGCTCCACATCACCGGTGGGGATGCCACGGGATTGGGCGGGGGCCCGGGAGGGTTCGACGCCGGAGGCGGGATCTACATCTACCGGGCGACGGCCACCGTCCGCAACAACGTGATCCAGAACAACGTGGCCAGCACGACCGGCCAGGGATACGGCGGCGGGATATGTATCTACCGCGGCAACGCCCTCGTCAGCGGCAACACGATACAGGGCAACACGGCCAGCACGACCGATCTGGGCGAGGGCGGCGGGCTGAGCCTCGCCTTCGGCCAGGCCACCATCGAGGGGAACACGGTACGAGAGAACACGGCCAGCTTTCTCAAACGAGGCTCCGGCGGCGGGGTCCATGTCTACTACGCCAGCGCCGCTTTGCAGAGGAATCGAATAGAAGGGAACACGGCCAGCCGGGTCTCCTTTGGCTACGGCGGCGGGATACGCGCCCTCTGGAGCGACGTCACCCTGGTCGGCAACACGATCCGGGGCAATGTAGCCAGCGTGTCCTCGGCCGGATTCGGAGGCGGGCTGGAACTGTGGTACGCCCACGCCACGATCGAGGGGAACGCCATCATCAGCAACACAGCCACCTCGAGATCTGGCCACCCCGGCCTGGGAGGCGGGATCGACATCTACCGCAGCGCCCCGATCACCGTGACCAACACGCTGATCGTCCAAAACCACGCCAACACCCGGGGAGGCGGGGTTCATATCGAAGGTGGGCCGGGCGAGCCCGCCTCCGCCCGCCTGCTCCACACCACCATCGCCGACAACAGGGGGGAGGGCCCCGGGATCCTCGTAGGTGAGGGGGCTACCCTGGCCCTCACCAACACGATCATCGCCGGCCACTACAAGGTGGGCCTCTCCGTGGCCCAGGGCAGCACGGCCACCCTGGAGGCCACGCTGTGGTGGGGCAATGGGTCGAACATGGACGGCGAAGGGACCATCTCCACGGGGGCGATCCACGTCACGGGCGATCCGGCCTTCTGGAACCCGATGCAACAGGACTATCACCTGACCCTCCGATCGGCGGCCATCGACCGGGGCGTGGACGCGGGCGTGCCCCAGGACGTGGACGGGGATCCTCGCCCAGCCAGGGCGGGCTATGACATCGGAGCGGATGAGTACATCGACGGCACGTATACTTACCAGTACTTGCCTCTGATGCTCAGAGCGCGTCTGGGAAATGCCGTTGCTTCTGCTATGGGGAGGCCCGGAAGGGTAGAGCCTCTCCGGGAAAAGCTATTCTCCCGCCTTCGACCTGCCCGGCCTCGGCCCGGGTCCTTCGGCAAGGGCCGAGAAAGGCAGGTGCAGGCCGGAAAAGCGGGGTTTCCGTGGAGGTGAGGTCCCCTCCACACCTCCCCCCGTGGAGCTGGTCGTTGAGGGAGACCCCTCAGACACCTTGTCGGTAAATTTCAGACACGCTCTCAGAATAATAGATTAGGGAATCAAGGAGAGCACGATGCCGAGACCGCTTACCGCCGTCCTCATCGGCGCCGGCAACCGGGGTTCCGAGGCGTACGGCTCCTACGCCCTGGCGCACCCCGAGCAAATCCGCTTCGTGGCCGTCGCCGAACCACACGAGGGGCGCCGCGCCCGCTTCGCCCAAGCGCACGGCATCCCCCCAGAGCACCAATTCACCACATGGGAGGATCTCCTGGCCCGGGGGAAGATCGCTGACGCCGCCCTCGTCTGCACGATGGATCGGATGCATGTAGAGCCGGCCGTGGCCGCGCTGGAAGCCGGGTACGATGTCCTGTTGGAAAAACCCATGGCGCCCACCCTGGCAGGGTGCGTGCAGCTCGTCCAGACGGCCGAGCGCACCGGGCACCTCCTGCAGATCGCCCACGTCCTGCGTTATGTCCCCTTCTTCTCCATGCTACACGATGTCGTCGCCTCCGGGCGCCTGGGCGATATCATCACCGTCGAGCACAGGGAGAACGTCTCCTACTGGCACATGGCTCATTCCTTCGTGCGCGGCCTCTGGCGCAACAGCGACATCGCCAGCCCGATGATCCTGACCAAATGCTGCCACGACCTGGACATCCTGTTCTGGCTGTTCGGACCGTGCCGCCGACTGAGCTCGTTCGGCTCGCTGATCCACTACCGGGCGGAGAACGCCCCGTCGGGAGCCCCGGAGCGATGCACGGATGGCTGCCCGGCCGCCGATGAGTGCCCCTGGTACGCGCCCCGCATTTATCTGGAACAGACGCCCCTCAAGCTCTCCATGCCGGGACTGGAGGCCATCGCCGACTACCAAGGATGGCCCGTATCCGTCCTCTCCGAGGATCCCAGCCCGGAGGCCAGACGACGCGCGCTGGAGGCCGGGCCCTATGGGCGCTGCGTATACCACTGCGACAACAACGTCGTCGACCACCAGGTGGTGAACATGGAGCTGGAGGGCGGCACCTCGGTCAGCATGATCATGCACGGTCACTCCCACAAGGAGGGCCGCACGATGCGCTACGATGGCACCCGCGCCACGCTTCTGGGCCGCTATTACCTCGACGAGCAGTGGATCGAGATCCACGACCACCTCACAGGCCGGGTGGAAAGGGTCGAGTTCCCGATGGCCTCGGCGGGAGCGGGAGCAACCGGGCATGCCAGCGGCGATCAGGGGCTGATGGCCGCCTTCGTCCGGGCGGTCAACGGCACGGAGCCGGCGCTCACCACCGCCAGAGATTCGCTCGAAAGCCACCTGATGGCCTTCGCCGCCGAGGAGGCCCGGCTGAACGGGAGCGTGATCGACATGAAGGAATTCCGTCAGCGGGCGGAAGCGAGCACGCCGCCTAAGGGTTAGGGGGCACACATGTACCCCTACATCGATCTGGGTCCCTGGCACATCAGCACATACACAGTGACCGCCACCCTGGCCCTGACGCTTGTAACCGGGCTGTATATCTATCCCCGGCTGCTCAAGCTCGGACGTCCACCCGGCCTGATCACCTGGTGCATCCTGATAGCCGCCATGGGCGGATTCGCCAGCGCCTACGCCGCCAGGATCGCGATCACCCTCTGGCATCGGCTACAAAGCGGCCCCCTCGCGCCAGCAGCGGGATTCAGCGTCATCTGGGCAGCCGTGGGGGTGTACGCCGCGGCGCTCTACTGCGCGTGGAGATATCGGCTGCCGCTAGGCCGCACCCTGGATCTGGCCGTCGTCCCCGTCCCCCTGGGACAGGCGATCGGGCGCCTGGGATGCTTTGCCAGGGGCTGCTGCGGGGGCAGGCCGACCGATTCATGGCTCAGCATCTACATGCCGAACACACAAGGCGTATGGGCGCATCGCTACCCCACCCAGCTCATGAGCCTGGCGGCGAACCTGCTGATCTTCCTCATCCTTCTGCTCGTGGAGCGCTACGGCCAGAAACGCCCGGATAAGCCGCCCGGGGCGCGCATCTGGCCGTTCGACGGATTCCTGGTCCTCCTCTACATGGAGCTGTTCGGCATCAAGCGGTTCTTCATCGCCTTCCTGCGAGAAGGCGCTACGCCCGTGCTCGGCCCGCTCAGCTGGATACAGTTGCACGCCATCCTCCTGATGGCCTTCGCGACGACGCTCATCCTCTGGAACCGAAACCGACGAAAGGAGGAAGCCTCATGAGCAACCGGTTCACATCCCGATGGCATCAGATCCTGCTGATCTTCGCCCTCCTCATGCTCTCTCTCGCTCTGATGGTTTCAGGGTGCTACGACGATGACGATGATGTCGAAAGGAGCAGGAGTGCCACCGAGATAAAAAAGAAGACCAACTCGACACAGCACATCGACGGGGTCTCCGCCGCCCCACAAGCGGATTACTACCTGTGGCAAACCACACAGTGGTTCTATCTGGAAAAGCAGGAGGTCACTCCGGATCTGTGCCAGGACTGGACGGACTTCTGGCAGAGCGGGAACGCCTTCATCGCCATACGCGCTCCGATCTCCGCCACCATCACGTACCAGACCTCCTACAGCCCCACGCTGAAGCTTGTGAACCGAAGCTGGCCCCCGAAGACCTTCACGACCATCCCCATGGAAAGCCAGCCCGAGCGTGTGGCCTACATGGAGCAGGCGATGCCGACAGGTCAGGACGAACACTGGCTGGCCATCAGCGGGGCCACCTCACCCCCCATCCACTGCTCGCTCACATCGAATCTCAGCGGAGGTGAATGGGATTTCCAACTGGACATCTTCTACGACTTCGGCGGCGCACAGGGAGCGGGCGAGGGGGCTAACCTGGTCCACTACTACTGCTATGAGGGCCAGGATCCGCCCTTCTTCTTCCCACAATCAAGTCAGGCCTCAGGCGAAGGGCGCGTGATCCGGTCATCGCTTGAAGGGGATGCGATCACCTGCATAGGACCGGATCCCTTCTCCCTTTCCAGCGATTTCCCGTCCTGGGGGCTAGAAGGGAGGCTCACCGACACCGTCGACGCATCCCAACCCATCACGCTCAGCTACCTTCTGTACAACTACGAGTTCACAACGCTCTCCGTGGACGTCACATATACGTCCACGCTGGGCACCATCTGGGGGATCTATGAGGGAACCGAACAAGGGCCAAAGATTCCCCTCACCAAGATCACATCCCCCATTCGCGTGGCCAGCATGCAGGAGTACTACCTGTGGCTGATCGCCGATATTCCATCCGATACGCCAGCCGGCCCCTACTACCTATCCGTCACCGCAAGCCTCACAAGCCCCCCCGAAATGACATCCCAGTCTGCCACAGCGACCACGGCCATCTGGGTCGGCCAATGGACCGCTCCACAGCCGTCCAAACGATACATCTACATGCCGCTGGTGCGGCGCACCTCCCCTTGAGGGCGAGCATCGGGGTAGTCGAGGGCGATACCCTCGGCTACCCCGTCCCCGCCTTTAGATAAAGCAACATATGAACCCTGGGTAGTCTCCCTCATGGGTGTTGCCAGGGCAGGGGCGATTCGTGAATCGCCCCTGCCTACAGGTAGGTGGCGGTAGATATCCCCGTCTGGGAAAAGCCCACAGGAGGCGCCATTCATGCAGCGCTGCTCACAAAATGGTCTCCCGTGGTCTCACCAACACGAGACAGGGGGACCACCGAACCCTGGTTTTCAGGAAATAGCGGGGTTCTGAAAGGGGAGGTGCGGAGGGGCTTCCCCTTTGCAGAAAAACTCTTCCTCTCGCCTTCTACCTGCCTGGTTGGGGCTCTGGCCGATTATCCGAAACGAATGACGCGGCCCACATGTTTCTTTCACCACGCGAAGATCAATAGTGCGGGTGGCGGAGGCAGCGCCTTTCGCCACTCGAAAGGCCAGTCTTGGGAAGCGGGCCAATCCTCATCCCTGCAGGTGTCATGTATGCCGACATGAACGCTGGACTAAGGCCCTGTGTACCGAACCAGGGCTTTTCAAAGTTAAACACCTGCCCCTGAAATCCTGCCGTAGGGGCGCCCCTTATGGGCGCCTGAGGCAGCCCTTGTGGCTGCCTCTACAAGATCTAAAGTAACGCCCGAGCCCTTAGAGACGTATTTGGTAGGAGCGCAACACCGTTGCGTCCCTGCAACGCCCTTTCCCAAGTGAAGCGAGGCAGGTCTGAGGTGAGGCGCCCGGGGAGAGCCTCCGTTAGATTTTTGAAAAGCCCCGTACCGAACCGATCGGGTTTGACATGCCCGGCGGGATGTGCTAATATCGCCCCTGTGAAGGTGTACTCTCATCTCGGGGATGTGTGACGTGCTTTCCTGTATCACCCTCCGCAGCAAGAAGCAGAGCAAGGCCAAGAAGCCGGACCATTAGGTCTGGTTGACGGCGTTTGCTCCGCACGCGGAGGAGTTGCGACCAGCTCAGCCAGACCGGCCATATGAGCTGGTCTTTTTGTTACCAGGCACCCCTTCCGTTACGAGGATCCGTTCATGCAGGCTACCCGTGATGCCAACACCAAGCGCAGCAAGTGCAAGCGGCCAGACCGCGGGTCTGGTTAGCTGCGCTGCGCGCCAGAACATCCGCAGTCCAGCTTCCCAGGCTCGCCGGCCTCGGGGAGCTGGATCGCGTCAGCACGATCGTCAGCCGAGGACGGCTCCCCACAATGCCGGTGGGCTAGCAAGGAAGCTCCAAGGATCGACCATCTGAAGCCGACCCATTGGGAGGAGCCGACCATGTCTCTGCAAAACTTTGCGATCATCGAGTCGACCCTGCGCGAAGGCGAGCAATTCGCCGGCGCCTTCTTCACCCCTGATCAGAAGGTCCAGATCGCCGAGATGCTGGACGCCTTCGGCGTTGAGTACATCGAGCTGACGTCCCCCGCCGCATCCCCGCAATCCTTTGAAGACTGCCGCCGCATCACCCGGCTGGGCCTCAAGGCCAAGATCCTGACCCACATCCGATGCCACATGAACGACGCCAAACTGGCCCTGGAAACCGGCGTGGACGGCATCGACGTCCTCTTCGGCACATCCTCCATTCTGCGACAGTTCAGCCACGGCAAGTCCATCGCGGAGATCATCGACGCCGCCATCGAGGTCATCACGTACATCAAGTCCCAGGGAGTCGAGGTCCGCTTCTCCAGCGAGGACTCCTTCCGCAGCGATCTGGTGGACCTGCTGATGGTCTACCGTACTGTGGATGAGATCGGCGTCAACCGGGTGGGTATCGCGGACACGGTGGGCGTCGCCACGCCGCGTCAGGTGTACGACCTGGTGAGCACGTTACGCGGCGTCGTTCACTGCGACATCGAGTTCCACGGGCACAACGACACGGGGTGCGCCATCGCTAACTCCTTTGCCGCGCTGGAGGCGGGGGCCACCCACATCGATACCAGCGTGCTCGGCATCGGCGAGCGCGTCGGCATCACCCCGCTGGGAGGATTCATCGCCCGCATGTATGCCGTCGACCCGGAGCGGGTCAAGAGCAAGTACAACCTGCCGCTCCTGCGAGACATCGAGAACCTGGTGGCCGACATCGTAGGCATCCAGGTGCCCTTCAACAATTATATCACCGGCTACACGGCCTTCACCCACAAGGCAGGCATCCACGCTAAGGCCATCCTGAACAACCCGGACACGTATGAGATCCTCCGTCCGGAGGACTTCGGCCTGACCCGCTACGTCCACATCGCCCACAGGCTGACGGGATGGAACGCGGTGAAGAACCGGGCCGAGCAGCTTGGATTGAACCTCACCGACGAGGAGATCAAGGAGGCCACGGCGCACATCAAGGCGCTGGCCGACATCAAGCCGCTGGCCATGGAGGACGTGGACGCCATCCTGCGCCACTGGCGATCGATCCCTAAGGAGACGCTGGAGGAGCAACTGCGGACCGGGCTGATCGACCTGGCCAGGAGCGGGGCGTCCTGATGGGCAAGACGTTCGCCGAGAAGGCGCTGGCGCGCGCCGCTGGGGTTTCCGAGGTCACCGCTGGGCAGGTGATCGACGCCCGACCGGATGTGATCCTATCCCACGACAACACGGCTGCCATCGCCCGGACGTTTTCCTCCCTGGGCGTCGACCGGGTTCGACACCCGGAGCGGGTGGCCATCGTGCTGGATCACGCCGTCCCGGCTCCCACCACGCGCCACGCGCAGAACCACGCCGAGATCCGGCGGTTCGTGGCGGAACAGGGGATCACGCATTTCTTCGACGTGGGACGCGGCATCTGCCATCAGGTGCTGAGCGAGGAGGCCATCGTCCTGCCCGGCCAGCTCATCCTGGGGGCAGACTCCCACACGACCCATTACGGCTGGATGGGCGCGTTCGGCGCTGGCGTGGGCCGCAGCGAGGTGGCCGCGCTGTGGGCCACCGGCGAGCTATGGCTGCGGGTGCCCGAGTCCATACGCATCGTGCTGGAGGGATCACTCCCCCTCGGCGTGACGGCCAAGGATTTCGCGCTGCGCGTCATCGGCGACCTGGGCGCCGACGGCGGGATCTATCTGTCCATCGAGTTCAGCGGCTCTGGCATCGAGGCCATGTCCGTGGAGTCCCGCATGGTGTTGCCCAACATGATGGCCGAGATGGGGGCCAAAAACGCGTACGTGCCCCCCGATGCGGTCGTGTTCGACTGGCTGGCACCCCGGCTGGCGCGCCGCACCGGGCGTCCCGTCGAGGAGTGCCGGGCACAGATCGAGGCCGGCGCGCTATATCCGGACCCGGATGCCGAATATGTCGCCGAATACCGGTACAACGCCGCGGAACTGGAGCCGTACGTCGCTTGCCCACACACAGTGGATAATGTGGTGCCGCTGTCGGAGGTGGCGGGCACGCGGGTGCAACAAGCGTTCCTGGGCACCTGCACCAACGGCCGGCTGGAGGACATCGCCCTTGCAGCCGAGGTGATCCGGGGGCGACGCGTGGCCCCGGACACCCGCCTTCTGGTGATCCCCGCTTCCAACCAGGTGCTGCAGGAGGCCATGGAGCGCGGCCATATCCAGACGCTGATCGAGGCGGGTGCGATCATCGGCGTGCCAGGGTGCGGGCCGTGCATGGGCAACCATATGGGCATCCCCGCCCCCGGCGAGGTCACCATCTCCACGGCCAATCGCAATTTCCGCGGGCGTATGGGCACGCGAGAGGCGGAGATCTATCTGGCAAATCCAGCAGTGGTGGCGGCGTCCGCCATCAAGGGAGTGATTGCCGACCCGAGGGAGTTGTAGGCGTGGAGCGGGGAGCGCAATACGCAACACGCAATACGTATTGCGTATTACGTGTTGCGTAATGAGGTAATGCATAAAGGATATGGGGTCCGCCATGACGATCCGAGGCCGAGTCTGGAAATACGGCGACAACGTGAACACCGACGTCATCTTCCCCGGCAAGTACACCTACACCATCACCGATCGCCGGGAGATGGCCCGGCACGCGCTGGAGGATCTGGACCCGAGCTTCGCGGGGAACGTGCAGCCCGGCGATGTGATCGTGGCCGGGCGCAACTGGGGATGCGGCTCCAGCCGGGAGCAGGCGACCATCTGCCTGAAAGAGGCGGGGGTGGGCGCCATCGTGGCCGAATCGTTCGCCCGCATCTTTTATCGCAACGCGCTCAACAACGGGCTCCCGGCCATCATCTGCCCGGAGGCGGCCGCCGCGTTGGAATCCGGCGATGCGGTGGAGATCGATTTAGAGGCTGGAACGATCCGGCGTGGAGACGATACATGGCACTTCCCGCCGCTGCCGGAGACGGCTTTACGTCTGATCCAGGCGGGAGGGTTGATCCCATATCTCAGACGGGAGCTAGGGACAACACGCAATACCTAACACGCAACACGTAACACGCAACACGTAATTGCGTACTGCGTATTGCGTGTGGGTGCGAGGGAACGAGATCGTGGACATACGGGAGCTTACAACGCAGGTGGAGGCGTTCATCGCCGACATGGGATGGGCGGGGCCGGAATCGCCCTGGCCGCGCACGCCGCGCAACCTGGCCACGTCCGTGATGATCGAGGCGGCCGAGCTACTTCAGCACTTCCAGTGGGGTGACGAGGTGACCGACCCGGACGCGCTGGGCGCGGAGATGGCCGACGTGCTCATTTACCTGCTGCAGCTGGCTGCGATCACCGACATCGATCTGGAAGCGGCCACCGTGGCCAAGCTGGCCCGCAACCGCCAGCGATTTTCGCCTTCGAAAATAGGAACCGCGAAGGGCGCAAAGAGCGCTAAGGATTTTTGAAAGCCTTTGCGTCCTTCGCGCCCTTTGCGGTTAGATTAAAGGGACCAGGCATGAGTCATCGCATCTGCGTCATCGAGGGAGACGGCATCGGACGGGAGGTGATCCCGGCGGCCGTGGCCGTGTTGCAAGCCACCGGCGTTGATCTGACGTTCGAGCACGCCGAAGGCGGCTTCGGCTGCTTCCAACGACGCGGCACGGCGCTGCCGCCGGAGACGCTGGCACTGGCCCGGGAGTGCGACGCCGTCTTCTTCGGCGCCACCCAATCGCCCTCGGGCAAAGTAGATGGGTATCGCAGCCCTATCCTGGAGCTACGCCGGGAGCTGGACCTCTACGCCAACCTGCGCCCCGTGCGCTCGCTGCCGATCCCCGACAGCCGCCCGGGGATCGACCTGCTCATCGTGCGGGAGAACACGGAGGGTCTGTACATGCGCCGTGAGCGCAGCGACGGCGAGACGGCCATCGCCGAGCGCGTCATCACCCGCCGGGCGTCGGCACGCATCATGCGCGTGGCCTGCGAGCAAGCCCAGGGCCGTCGCGGCCACGTGACGCTGGTGCACAAAGCCAACGTGCTAACCGAGACCGATGGCCTGTTCCGCCGGACGGCGCTGGAGGTGGCCGAGGCGTACCCGGGCGTTCGGGTGGATGAGCTGCTGGTGGACACGGCGGCCATGCGCCTGGTGCAGGCGCCCGAATCGTTCGATGTGCTGGTGACCACGAACCTGTTCGGCGACATCCTGAGCGACGAGGCGGCCGGGCTGGTGGGGGGCCTGGGGCTGGCCGCCTCGGCCAACATCGGCGATCGACACGGGCTGTTCGAGCCCGTCCACGGATCGGCCCCGGACATCGCCGGGCGAGGCATCGCCAACCCCATCGCCGCCATCCTGGCCGGCGCGCTGATGCTGGACTTCCTGGGCGAATCGGAGGCAGCCGACCGCGTCCGGTCGGCTGCACTGGACGTCTTGAAACACGGCCCCCGCACGCCCGACCTGGGTGGGGACGCCCGCACCGCCGACGTGACGCAGGCGGTCGTGAGGAGGATGAGTGATAGGTAGCTTTCCGTATTACGCAATACGCAATACGTTTCATGGGTTTCGTATTTCGTATTGCGTATTGCGTAATAACGTAAGGTTAAGGAGGAACTACCATGGCCGAAGTCCGAACCGCCGAATGCCCTGAGTGCGCTGCCGAGATCGAGCTGAGCGATGTGATCGTCGGCGAGATCATCGAATGTCCCGATTGCGGCGTGGAACTGGAGGTGCGAAACCTGGACCCGTTGGAACTTGACCTGGCCCCACAGGAAGAGGAGGACTGGGGAGAGTAAAGGGATGAGGCAATGAGGCACAAAGGTATGAGGGAAGACGCGGGGTTCAGGATGTAGGCGCCCTCGTTACCTCGTCGCCTCGTTGCCTCACCACTCGCATACCGGAGATGAACCATGAAAGTTGGTGTCCTTTGCTCGCGCATTCGCGTCGAGGAGAAGCTGCTTTTCCAGAAGATGGAAGAGCGCGGGATCCCCTTCGAGCGCATCGACGATCGACAGGTGATCTTCGACTTCCACAGCGACGGTTGGACGCAATACGACGTCGTCCTGGAGCGTTGCATCAACCACTCCCGGGCGTTATACTCCCTGCGCATCCTGGACGATCGCGGCATCCCTACCGTCAACACGTTCGAGGTAGCCGACACGTGCGGCAATAAGCTGCTGACCACCTCGGCGTTGGTGCGGGCGGGCGTGCCCACGCCCAAGACCTTCATCGCCTACACGCCGGAGTCGGCGCTGGAGGCCATCGAGCGCATGGGCTATCCCGTGGTGCTCAAGCCGGCCGTGGGCTCGTGGGGTCGCCTGCTCTCCAAGATCAACGATCGCGATGCCGCTGAGGCCGTGCTGGAACACAAACAGATCCTGGGGACCTATCATCACTCCATCTTCTACATCCAGGAGTATATCCACAAGCCCGAACGGGACATCCGGGCGTTCGTGGTGGGCGACGAGACCATCTGCGCCATCTATCGCATCTCGCCTCACTGGATCACCAACACGGCGCGTGGTGGCACCGCAACCAACTGCCCGATCACGCCCGAGCTGAACGATCTCTGCGTCCGGGCTGCCCGGGCCGTCGGCGGGGGCGTCGTCGCCGTCGACGTGCTGGAAGATCCCGAGCGCGGCCTCCTGGTCAACGAGGTGAACTACACCATGGAGTTCCGGAACTCCATCGAGCCCACCGGCGTGGACATCCCGGGCCGCATCATCGATTTCGTCGTGCGCGTGGCAAAGGAGGGATGGGCCGCCGCCAATGGCTGGGAGCAACCCGCGGAGGTGACGGCCTGATGCCTCTGCGTGCGATCACGTTCGACTTTTGGGGAACGCTGTACTGGGTCCCCACGGACGGCACCAGCCGAGAGCGACGCACTGAGCTGCTATATCGCTACCTGACCAAACACGGATACGCCATCTCACGAGAACGGCTGCGCGCGGCGTTGGACGACAGCTTTCGACGCGCTTACGAGGTGTGGATACGGGAGATGCGCACGGCGAATGCGGCCGAGCGGCTGCGATGGATCCTGAGCGACGTGGGAGCCACGCTCCCCTCCCAGGTTCGCGATGCCCTGAGACGAGAGATGGAGGAGACGCTGCTGTCCGAGCCGGTGACGCCAATTCCGGGGGCCATCGAGACGGTGCGCGCACTGGCCGGGCGCTATCGCCTGGGGCTGATCTCCGACACGGGCATGAGTCCCGGCCGTGTCCTCCGCCACTTCATGGCCCGCGATGGGATCCTCGGGCTGTTCCAGTACTGCGCGTTCTCCGACGAAACCGGACGGGCCAAGCCCCATGAACGGCAGTTCCTGGATACGCTGAAGCGGCTGGAGGCGCGGCCGGAGGAGGCCGCTCATATCGGCGACCTGGCAGCCACCGACATCGCGGGCGCCCGCCGTGTGGGCATGAAGGCCGTGCTCTTCACCGGCATCACCGAAGGGCAGGATCCCTCGCAGGCCCATGCCATCATCTCCTCCTACGAGGAACTGCTTCCCATCCTGCACGCGTGGAGCGACTCATGAGCACAGATCGGCTGAGCGTGAGCATCGTAGGGGCCTCCGGATACACCGGCGGCGAACTGTTACGCCTGCTGTTAAGCCATCCCGACGTCGAGATCGGACAGGTCACCTCGGAGCGCCACGCGGGACGTTATGTCCACTTCGTGCATCCCAATCTCCGCGGCCACACCCGGCTGAAGTTCACCAGCGCCAGCGAGCTCCAGCCATGCGATCTACTCTTCCTTTGCCTGCCCCATGGCCAGGCGCAAGCACGTATCGATGACTTCGCCGCGCTGGCGCCTCGCATCATCGACCTGAGCGCCGATTTCCGGCTGCGCGACCCGGTGCTATACGAACGGTGGTACGGTCAGCCTCATGCCGCGCCCGAATGGCTGGGCCGATTCGTCTACGGGCTGCCGGAGCTCCATCGCGAGGAGATCCGGGGCGCCTCGTACGTCTCCGGCGTGGGCTGTAACGCTACGGCGACCACGCTGGCGCTGTGGCCGCTCTTCCAGGCCGATCTGGCCGACCGGAGCCGCGACGTCGTCGTCGAGGTGAAGGTGGGATCATCGGAGGGAGGCAACAGCCCATCGGAGGCCTCGCATCACCCGGAGCGGAGCGGGGTCGTACGATCGTTCGCCCCCACCGGCCATCGCCATACCGCCGAGGTCGTCCAGGCGCTTTCCTCGACCGGCCAGACGCCGCCCATCCACCTCTCGGCGACGGCCATCGAGCTGGTGCGCGGCGTGCTGGCCACCGGACACGTGTTCCTGAAGGACCGGAGCCTGACCGAGCGAGACCTGTGGAAGGCTTATCGGGCGGCCTATCGGGATGAGCCGTTCGTCCGCATCGTCAAGGAGCGCCAGGGAATCTACCGCTATCCGGAGCCGAAGATCGTGGCCGGGTCGAACCATGCGGATGTGGGCTTCGAGCTGGACCCGGAGACCGGTCGGGTGGTCGCGCTGTGCGCCATCGACAACCTGATGAAGGGCGCCGCGGGCACAGCCGTGCAGTGTATGAACCTGATGTGCGGCTTCCCGGAGACGAGGGGGCTGGAGTTTACGGGATTACATCCGGTGTGAGCACCGGATACGGATACAGGATTCATGATGCACGATGCGGGGTTCGGGACATAGGATGCAGAGCACCCTATCCGGATCCCGGGCCCTGCCTCCCTGCATCCTGCATCTTGCACCCTGTATCCTGCACCTTGCATCCTGACCGAAGAGGTGACCATGATCGTCGTCAAAATCGGTGGCAGTGAGGGGATCAACCTGGACCTGATCGCGGATGATATCGCCGCGTTGGTGAAAGAGGGCCAACGGATGATCGTCGTCCACGGCGGCTCGGCGGAAACCAACCGGGTGGCCGAGGCGCTGGGGCACCCTCCCCGTTTCGTCACGTCCGTGTCGGGCTACACCAGCCGCTACACCGACCGCAAGACGCTGGAGATCTTCGAGATGGTGTACTGCGGCAAGGTCAACAAGGGGCTGGTGGAACGGCTCCAGCGGCGCGGCGTGAACGCGGTGGGGCTCTCCGGGCTGGACGGCCGCATCTTTGAGGGGCCGCGCAAGGCGGTCATCAAGGTGATCCAAAACGGGCGGCGCATGGTGCTGCGGGATGACTACACGGGCAAAGTGGAGCGGGTAAACGCGGATCTGCTGCGCCTGCTGCTGGACAACGGCTATCTGCCGGTGCTCACCCCGCCGGCCGCCTCCTACGATGGCGAGGCCATCAACGTGGACGGGGATCGGGCGGCCGCGGCGGTGGCCAAGGCGATGGGGGCCGAGCAGCTCATCATCCTGTCCAACGTGCCGGGCCTGCTACGCAACTACCCGGACGAATCCAGCCTGATCCCGCATATCCCGCGCGGCCGGGTAGAATCGGCCATGGACTTCGCCCAGGACCGGATGAAGAAGAAGGTGCTGGGGGCCACCGAAGCGCTGGAATCGGGCGTGCGCCGGGTGGTCTTCGCCGACGGCCGGATGGAACAGCCGATCCGCCGGGCGTTGGCCGGCCAGGGAACCGTCATCGAGTGAACAGGATGCCCCACACGGACGAGGTGCATTGTGAATGAGACGAAGGCCACCATTGACATCTCTCCGGAGATCAAGGAGAAGCTCCTGTCCTTCCAGCGAAACGAGATCACCGAGCATCTGATCTATCAGCGGCTGGCTCAGAGTGTGAAAGAGCCGGAGAATCGGAAGATCCTGGAGCAGATCGCAGCCGATGAGTTGAGGCATTACAACACCTGGCGCGGCTACAGTCAAGAGGATGTGCCACCGGACAGGCGTCAGGTATGGTTCTACACCACGCTGAGCCGGATATTCGGGCTGACCTTTGGGCTGAAGCTGATGGAAAGCGGCGAAGAGGCGGCTCACGAGGACTACGCATCGCTGATCGGCGTGCTGCCAGATGCAGAACAGCTGGCAGAGGAGGAGAAGGTCCACGAATCCCGGCTCATCGACCTCCTCGACGAAGATCTACTGCGGTATGTGGGGTCCATCGTCTTGGGATTGAACGACGCGCTGGTCGAGTTGACCGGCGCACTGGCGGGCCTGACCCTTGCGCTGCAAAATACACAGCTCATCGCCATGACGGGCGCCATTACGGGCATCGCGGCGGCGCTGTCCATGGCCACGTCCGAGTACCTGTCCGTGCGGGAGGAGCAGGACATCACCGATCGAACGCCCGGCAAGGCCGCGGTGTACACCGGCCTGGCGTACATCGCGACCGTGCTCGTCCTGATCGCGCCCTATCTCTGGTTCGAAAACTACTTCGTGTGCCTGATCGCCACGCTGATCATCGCCGTGGCGATCATCGCCCTGTTCAACTATTACGTGGCCGTCGCCAGAGAGCTCTCCTTCCGCAAACGTTTCCTGGAGATGGCCGCGCTGAGCTTAGGCGTCGCTGCCTTCAGCTTTTTGGTGGGCTACGCGCTCCGCACCCTCTTCGGGGTCGAGGTCTAGCCTCCGCGCCACGGCCGCCCGGCCTGAGACGAGGGTCCCCTTCTTCCGGGAGGAAGCACTATGTCGTCCAACATGTCCATCATCGAGCTTGAATCTCGCTACACCTCCGGCGCGTACCCCAAGCGGGAGGTCGCCATCGTGCGCGGCCGGGGAGCCCGGCTATGGGACGCCGACGGTCGCGAGTACATCGATTGCGCCTCCGGCCATGGCGTGGCGCTCATCGGCCACGGCCGCCCCGAGGTGGCCGACGCCATCGCCGAGCAGGCCCAGCGACTCATCACCTGTCCGGAGGTCTTCTACAACGACCAGCGCGCCCGCCTGCTGGAGCGGCTGATCGGCCTGGCACCCGAGGGGCTGACCCGGGCCTTCCTCTGCAACTCCGGCGCAGAGGCCATCGAGGGCGCCATCAAGTTCGCCCGTCTGGCCACCGGCCGCCCCGGCATCGTGGCGACCATGCGCGGCTTCCACGGCCGCACCCTGGGCGCGCTCTCCGCCACCTGGGAGAAGAAGTACCGACGGCCGTTCGAGCCGCTGGTCCCCGGGTTCACCCATGTGCCCTACAATAACCTGGACCGGCTGGCCCAGGCCGTCACCGAGGACACCGCGGCCGTCCTCCTGGAGGTCGTCCAGGGCGAGGGGGGCGTCCGGCCCGGCTCCCGGGAGTTCTTGCAGGGCGCCCGGGAGGTCTGCGACAAGGCTGGGGCCCTGTTGATCGTGGACGAGGTGCAGACGGGATTTGGCCGCACAGGGCGATGGTTCGCGGTAGAGCACCATGACCTCCGGCCTGACCTGATGGCGCTGGCTAAGGGGATGGCAGGCGGCGTCCCCATGGGCGCCGTCCTCATGACCGACGCCGTAGCCAGCCAGATCAAGCCGGGCGCACATGGCTCCACCTTCGGCGGCAATCCGCTGGCCTGCGCGGCCGCCCTGGCGACCATCGATGTGCTGGAGCGGGAGGATCTGCCCCGCCAGGCGGCGGAGAAGGGGAGCTATCTCATCGAGCGCCTGCGCCGCATCGAGTCGCCGAAGATACGTGAGGTCCGAGGGGTGGGGCTGATGGTGGGCGTGGAGCTGAGGGAGCGCAGCACGCCATATCTGCGCAGGCTGATGGACCGGGGCGTGTTGGCTCTGCCGGCAGGGCCTACGGTCGTCCGCTTCCTGCCACCGCTGGTCATCAGCCGGGAGGAACTGGATCGAGTCGTGGACGAGCTCGCCATCGTGCTGGCTAAACACGTTAACGGTAGGGGCAGGGCTGAGACCTGCCCCATGCGCATCAACTTAACGACGCAGGCAAGGACCTTCGATTGCTGCTCTGCACTATCTGGACAATGTCACATTCGAGGCGACAGGGAAATCAGCCGCCTGTGACGATCTGTCACCCTGAGCGGAGCAGGGCGGAGCGAAGGGTCTCCCACCATGCGGGAGGGAGATTCTTCGCTTCGCTCAGAATGACGCATCAAATATGACATTGTTAAGCTATTCAGGGGCCAGCATGCCTCAAGAGTGTAAGGGCGAGGCATCCTTGGAAGTACCATCGACATGAGCGTCCGCGCATCTGATGTAGAGAGCGTGCATTATAGCATCGCCGCTGCAGGATGCCTCGCCCCTACGGGCTTAAATTGATGCCTATGGGGCAGGTCTGAGACCTGCCCCTACACAAATCCCACGCGGGGGTTCACGCCCGCCGACTCGCAAGCGGCCGCCACATGGCCGACGATCTTCGAATGGGCACGGCCGTTGCTGGCCACCACCCCCCAGCGAGCGTGCACGTCCGGCTGATTGTAACGGAAGGGACGGCCCCAACAATCGGTCATCCGGCCCCCGGCAGCCCGCAGGATGGCATCCGGCGCACACACATCCCACTCCTTGCACCCCAGGCTGGGATGGATATACAGGTCGGCTTCCCGGGTCGCCAGCAGGCTCACCTTCAACCCGACGCTCCCACAAGGCCGATCCTGTCGGATGCCCAAAGCCTGCCGAACGGCCTCGGTCAGCGGGCTGCGATGGGTACGGCTGACCACCAGACGCATCTGGGCGGGCTCAGAGACATCGGACACACGCAGGGGCTCACGCGAGCCATCCTGCTCCACCCAAGCCCCCACGCCCGACTGGCCGATGAACAGCCGCTCGGCGATGGGCTGATAGACCAATCCCAACACGGGCTCGCCGTCGATGACCAGCCCGATCATCACCACGAACTCGCCGGTGCGGTTCACAAAGTCCTGCGTGCCATCCAGCGGATCCACGATCCACACCCGCCGGTGACGCAACCGGGAGCCATCGTCCGCCGTCTCCTCGGACAGAAGCCCGTCGTGAGGAAAGGCCGACCGCAAGGCCTCCACGATAATATCGTTACTGGTCCGGTCGGCCGCCGTGATCGGCTCGTCCGGCGTCTTCCATTCCACGGTGGCGCCGCGAGCGTAGATGGCGGCCACCTGAGCACCAGCCCGGCGGATCACCTCCCGGGCGATCTCCAACTCCCGTGCTAGAGGCGGTAAAGTCGATGTCATATCACCTGATCCATAACGAAGATTGGACGGGAAGCCAGATCCCGAATGAGCCCGGCACATACGTGCTGTTCTTCCACCTCGCCGAGCCGCTCACGATCTCCCCGGGCCGTCTGGGAACGCACCACCTGGATAGCGGATGGTACGCCTACGTGGGCAGCGCCCGTGGGCCTGGCGGCCTGGCCGCCCGCGTGGCCCGCCATTTGCGGCCGGCGGCGGAAAAGCGCTGCCACTGGCACGTCGACCACCTGACCGCCCGGGCCCACGTAGAACGCATCGCATGGGCGGTGGGGGATGACCGCCAGGAGTGCCAGTGGGCCCGCCGGCTCCTGGCCCTGCCTGGCTCCTCCGTCCCGATCCCCCGCTTTGGGGCATCGGATTGCACCTGTCCTGCCCACCTGATCCGGGTGCCCAGCGCGGCGGCGGCATACCAGGCGCTGACGGCGGCCCCTCCCGGGTCCGCCCCCGGCTAGGGGGACACCGCCCTATTGGCATCAAGTTAAGCGACGCGGAAGCGTGGCCCCGCATCTCTGGGGTGGCTCGGAGGGGCGGTAGCCCCTCACCTGCCCCATGGGGCCGGAGGCCACCGGCCAAAGCCCCAACCAGGCAGGGAAAAGGCGAGAAAAAGAGTTTTCCTGCGGAGGGGCTTCCCCTCCGCACCTACCGCCCATGGAGGGAAAAAGCGACAGGCGGGAGCCTCGCCCATGCTGTTACGCTGGTGCGAATACGGCTAGGGGGACACCGCCCCCCATCTGGGCTCCCAATCCCGGAATAAGACACGCCCACGTGCGGCCTCTACTCTCGCCCACACGTGGGCGTATTCCTGCAACCGATCAGAAAGATGTTCGCATCCCTCGCGCGACGAGCCGTTCCTCGCTCACGCGAATCCCACCTTCGCGTTAGTGAGAGCCGTCCACGGCGGGGAGAAACACCTGACGCTGGGCGAACACGACGACCAGGTCCACGCCGTGAAGCCGCGGGGACACGGTCGGCCCGCCATCGATGACGATCGTCGCCCGGTTGAGGCCAGGCGTCATCTTGGTCTCGTCAACGGTCACGTAAATGGCGGAGGGCGCCGTGCCTTCGGACGGTTCCAGATTCACCCACGGAACTGTGGGGACCGTCACTACGCCGGATTCCCCTTCAACCCGCACGCCATCCTCCGTGATCTCCAGCTTCCCGGACCGATCCAGCGCGTCCGACAGCGTCACCCAACTGCCGGCGGGGATCACGCCCGCCACCCAGTCGATGCCGGACCCCGTAATCAGGATTCGCGGCAGCGGGTACGTGCGGCCGGTCATCACCGTGAGCACGATCTTATCGGGCTGGACGTCAAAGGGCGGCGCCGTCAGCGTCAGATTCACCACCACTTCCTTGGGGCTTCCCGAGATGCCCGCGGCGGTCACCTGCACACGACCCTCGTACGTTCCCGGCGGCATGCCGGTGGTATCGATCAGCAACGTGATCGTCGCCGGGGTGGTACCGCTGGAGGGGCTGATGGTGAGCCACTTGGAGCCCGCCGTCACCGTCGCCGACCAAGCGAAGGATCCGCCCGCCCCCACATTCGTCACATCCACGAAGCGATTGGTCTTGTCGCCGCTCTGCAATTGCAGGCTCAGGCTGGTGGGGGTCACACCTAATTGCGGCTCCGCTACGATCCCCTCCCCGTCCAGGTTGCCCAGAGCGATGGGGTTGCGCCCAAAGGTTCGATACGAACCGGCGATGTTGGTGTATGAGGTGTCCACATCCGGGCTCTGATAGATGCGGATCTGGGTGGACGAGAGGATGACCGCCTCAGCACGGCTATCGCCATCCACATCTCCGGCCACCACGGCTTTCCAGTTCCGCCCGATCCTCACCTCAAATGAGGGGACCGCATCGGTGCCATAATTGCGCATGATGAAGGAGACCCCGTCATCCGTCCGGGGATCTCGCAGCAGGAAGACCTCGTCATCCCCGCTGTTGTTCACGTCGCCCAAAGCGATATCGGTGAAATAGGGATAGAACTTCTCCCCATGAACCGTATCCAAAGAGCTGCTCCCGCTCTTCCAACGCATGACCAGATACGAGTTCAGCGCCGCGATCACGTCCTGCCGTGTGAGGACGATCTCATCCTTGAGGTTGGACACGGCGTCGGTGTCGCCGATCGCGATGTCCAGCCACGGGAAGTCGTAGGATTTGTCGTGCAGCGCCGACCACGTGACGGGATTGAGGATGGTCAGCCGGCGGTCATGGAGGCTCTCCCAGTAGCGGATCATCCCGATGTCATCCCGACCATCCGCGTTGACATCCCCCAGGGCGATGGCATCCCACGGCCAGCCGTAGCCGTTGTCTCGGACCTTCGTCCAGCTCGTGCCATCAGCGCCCCCATCCCACACGGTCAGATGCTCGCGGATCCCACCCGCGTTATCCGAGTGGGTCAGGACGATCTCGTCCCGGCCATCGGCGTCGATATCGCCCGTGGCCACCAGCTCCCACACATTGGGCGAAGCGCTACGGTTGAAGACGACCTTGGCCTGCCCCTTTTGGACGACCGGATCGAAGACCTTGGCCGTGGCCCCGCGCAACGCGATGATCTCATCATCGCCGTCGCCGTTGAAGTCCCCTGTCGCCACCGCGGACCACCCGCTATCTGGGGACTGCCAGACCACCGCCTCCTTCCCGGGCGGCACGTACGGATCATGCACCTTGATCCGCCCCGTGGAGTCCAGATAGACGATCTCCTGATCTACAGTTGGGGCTGCAGCGACGGTGGGTATCCCTGACGGGCCCCATAGGCCAGCCCACGGTACGGCCAATACGGCCAACACGATCAGGGCCACACCCCACGCTCTGTGTCTCTTCATCTATACCTCCTCACAAGAGGGAATCGCCGAAAATCTCCAGCGCCTTTCGGCGGGCATTATAACATAGTACCTGAGCCCTCCCAAACAGATCAAAGTGCGCCCTCATCACGATCTCTCCATGCTCTTTGTGCTTGACACTCCCATGGGCACATGCTAATCTACGCCCGGGTTGCCCGGATATCAGTCCTCGCCGGGCACGCACCGACATCCCATGGAGGGCCGTCATCGTGAACATTCAGGCCATACGAGCGCTGTTTCCGGTCACCCAAAAGAAGGCGTACCTCAACCACGCGGCCGTGTCCCCCATGCCCAAGCCCGTCTACGACGCGATGCGTTCCTATCTGGACCAGCGGCTGCAGCAGGGCACGGCCTCATATGACGAGGAACACAACCCCCTGACGCAAGCGCGGGAACGTGCGGCGCAGCTCATCGGCGCCCGGCCGGAGGAGATCGCCATCACCCGCAACACATCCCATGGCATCATGCTGGTCGCTGAGGGGCTGGACTGGCGACCGGGCGATAATGTGGTGTGCGCGGAGACGGAGTTCCCCGCCACCGTGTATCCGTGGCGCAACCTGGAGGACCGCGGGGTGGAGATCCGCATCGTCCCGGCCCAGGGCCATCGCGTCCCCCTGGACGGGCTGCACGCCGCCATGGACCGGCGCACTCGCGTCGTGTCCATCAGCTTCGTCGAGTTCTTGACCGGATACCGCAACGATCTGGCGGCCATCGCCCAGATGTGCCGTGAGGTGGGAGCCTACCTGTGCGTTGATGCCATCCAGGGGCTTGGCGCTATCGATCTGAACGTGGAGGAGGCGGGCGTCGACTTTCTGTCCGCCGGGGGGTTCAAATGGCTGCTGGGCCCCACCGGAGCGGGCATCTTCTACTGCCGGCAGGAGCGCCTCAACGACCTGAGCCAGGCCATACTGGGCTTCGGCGGCGTGGATGCGGAGCCGGGGGACTACTTCCACTTCGATCTGCCGTGGAAGCAGGATGCCTCACGCTTTGAGGAGGGCGTCCTGGCCTTCAACAGCGTTACGGGCCTCGCCGCCAGCCTGAAGTTTATCCTCGACGTGGGGATCCCCCAGATCCAGGCTCGCGTGCTGGACCTGACCGGCTACCTGCTGGAGCAGCTTCAAGGGCGCCAGGTGGAGATCATCACCCCGCACGCACGACCGGGGGAGCGCTCCGGCATCGTCTCGTTCATCCCCAGGGGAGAGGACCCGGCCCTGCTGGTCGAGCGCATGGAGGAGGAGGACATCGTCGTCTCCCAGCGCGGCCCCGCCATCCGGGTGTCACCCCATTTCTACAACACCACCGAGGAGATCGATCGGGTTCTCGAGTTCATCCCATGACGTTCCCAAATCCCCAATCTTCATCCCAACACCCGCCTTCATTCCATTTCTCCATAGAGGCCACGGACGGCTCGGCCCGTGTCGGCGTCTTCCATACCCCTCACGGTCCTATCCACATGCCCTGCTTCGCGCCGGTGGGCACCCAGGCCACCGTGAAGACGGTCACCCCGCACGAGCTGGAGGCGCTCGGCGCCGAGCTGATCCTGGCCAATACGTATCATCTCTATCTGCGTCCCGGGGCCGAGCTCATCGCCCGTCTGGGTGGGCTGCACCGCTTCATGGCCTGGGACCATCCTATCCTCACCGACTCCGGTGGGTTTCAGATCTTCAGCCTGGCCCACATGCGACGGGTGGACGAGGACGGCGTCACGTTCCGGTCGCACATCGACGGCTCGGAACATCGCTTCACACCCGAACTGGCGATCCAGACCCAGGAGCTGCTGGGCGCCGACATCATCATGTGCCTGGACGAATGCCCCGACCCCAGGGATCGGGCCTATAATGAGGAGGCGCTGCGCCGCACCCACGCCTGGGCGGAGCGGTGCAAGGCCGCCCAGCGACGGAAGGACCAGGCGCTGTTCGGCATCGTCCAGGGCGGCATCTTCCCCGATCTGCGGGCGGAGAGCGCCCGATTCCTGAGCGCCCTGGACTTCCCCGGTTACGCCATCGGCGGGCTGTCCGTCGGCGAGACGAAGGAGGAGATGTACGCCACGCTGGACGCGCTGATGCCGCTTATGCCGACCGACCGGCCGCGCTATCTCATGGGCGTGGGCACGCCGGAGGACATCCTGGAGGCCGTGGCCCGGGGCATCGACCTGTTCGATTGCGTGCTGCCCACCCGGGTGGCCCGCAACGGGGGGCTGCTCACCCGACGGGGTCGGATCAACCTGCGCAGCGCCCGGTTCGCCGAGGACCCCGATCCCGTGGAGCCGGGCTGCACCTGTTACACCTGCCAACACTTCAGCCGGGCCTACCTGCGCCACCTGTTCAAGGCGGGCGAGGTCCTGGCCCTGCGGCTGGCCACCCTCCACAACCTGCACTTTATGCTCCGCCTGATGGACGACGTGCGTGCACACATCCGGGCGGGCACGTATTTGCAGTTCAAGGCGGAGTTCCTGGCTCACTACACCCTGCCCGATCAGGAGGCCCGACACGCGCAGTTGGAGCGTCGTCGGAAGGCCCTCAACCGGAGGACCTGAGGCCCTCTCCACCTCAGAAGCCACGAAAAGCCACGACAGGAGGCACGTTTGAACCCTTTTCAGGCATTGGTGCTCGGCATTCTGCAAGGTGCCACCGAATTCCTGCCCATCTCCAGCTCTGGACATCTGGTGCTCATCCCCTGGCTGCTGAACTGGCAACCATCCAGCCTGCTGTTCGATACGATGGTCCATTGGGGGACGCTGACAGCCGTCATCATCTACTTCTGGCATGACCTGCTGCGGCTGGTCATCGCTGGGGCCCGTGGCCTGTTCCGGAGATCCCTGGACGATCCCGACGCCCGCCTGGCGTGGGGGATCGTGGTCGGCACCATCCCGGCCGTGATCCTGGGCTACCTGTTTAAGGACCAGTTCGAGGCGCTGTTCCTGAACCCCCGGGCGGTCAGCGGGTTCCTACTGCTCACCGCCCTCGTGCTGTTCATATCCGAGCGGTGGAGCCGGCAACGCCGCCCGCTCCGGGAGGTGGGCCTGGCGGACGCGCTGCTCATCGGCCTAGCGCAGGCCACGGCCATCACCCCCGGGATCTCCCGCTCCGGCGCCACCATCGCGGCCGGGCTGGGCCGCGGGCTGCGCCGGGAGACGGCTGCCCATTACAGCTTCCTGCTCGCCACCCCGGCCCTGCTGGGCGCCGGCCTGCTCCAACTCGTCGAGGCCACCACCGCCGGCGAGCTAGGCGCGCAGGTAGGCACCCTGATCATCGGGTTCCTGACAGCCGCCATCACCGGCTACCTCTGCATCCGCTTCCTGCTGCGCTACTTACAACATGGGAAGCTCTACATATTCGCGGCCTACTGCGCCCTGGCCGGTTTGGGCGGCCTGACGCTTTCCTTCATCCGGGGCTGACCGCATATGTCCATCGGGCATAACCCAGGGAGGCAGACCACAGGAAAAGCCGGCGGCCGCTGGCTTACAGGCGGGATCATCTGGCTTGTCATCACGCTGATGACGGCGTGCAGCCCCGCGGCGGTCACGCCCACGCCTTCCACGCTGCACATCGCCGGGTCGGCCAGCATGGGACCACTGCTCCGAGACCTGGAGCAGGCCTTTTACGCGCAACACCCGGAGATCTACCTGGATATCCAGGAGGACAACACATCCCTGGGGCTGGCCCTGCTGGCCGATGGCGAAATCGACATGGCAGCGGCCTCATGGCTACCCGAAGAGCTACCGGAGACATGGATGGCGACCCCGATCGCCTGGGATGGGATCGCCGTCATCGTGTATCCGGACAATCCACTGGAGGAGCTGACTATGCTCCAGCTACGTCAGCTGTTCGCCGGGTGGGCCTTCCGTTGGGAGGACGTGGGAGCGCCGATGGGCACGCCGGATACGGAGGCGACGATCCATATCCTCAGCCGGGAGGACGGCTCCGGGACGAGAGCCATCTTCGAGGAGCGTGTGATGGGGGAGGAGCGGGTGACCCTGACGGCGCTGGTGATGCCCGGGGGCGACGCCGTCGTGGACTACGTCGCCGAGCATCCCCAGGCCATCGGATACGTCTCCATGGGACAGGTGGACGAGCGGGTCAAGATGTTGCGGATCGAGGGAATACGGCCGACCCCGGAGACGGTGAGCGATGGCAGTTACCACCTGGCCCGGCCGTTCTACCTCGTCACACGGGGGGAGCCCACCGGCCCCGGCAAACGCTTCATCGATTTCGTTTTGAGCCCGGCAGGGCAGACGATCGTAAGCAAACGCTACGGGCGCATTCGGTAGTATTGCGTGGTGCGTATTGCGTATTACGTGGTGCGTATTGCGTGGTGCGTTGATGGAGGAGCGATCACCGATGTCATTCGCCTTATCATCCATGTGGTCACAGCACAGGTTCGAAGATCTGCGGTCCCTGGCGCAGGCCGCCATGGCGCTGGGGTTCCCTTCATTGGAGATCAGCCACATCGTCACCCCGGACCAGGTGGCCGACCTCCGGCCGGGGGACATCCCCATCCTGTCCGTGCACTACCCGGCCCCCACCCGGCCATCACCCTATGGCCGCCCGGCCGACACCTTCCTCTCCTCCCCCGATGAGGAGAGGCGACAATGGGCCGTGGCTCAGGGCGAACGCTGTCTGCAATTTGCGGCCGAGATGGGCGCCCAGGCCGTGTGCGTACACCTGGGCACGGTCGACATGCCCACCCACTGGGAGTGGGCGCTGGAACAGCGCTATCTGGGAGGGCAAAGCCAATCCCCTCTCTACACGAAACTCCGTGATCACATCATCGCTGAGCGCGCCGAGCGCGCCCCCGCCTATCTGGACGCGACCCGTCGCAGCCTGGATGCGCTGGCGAAGATCGCACAGCGCCTGGGGGTGCGCATCGGGATCGAGTCTCGCCGTCACTATCGGGAGATCCCTATCCTGGACGACCTGGCTATTTTGCTACGCGAACACGACCCCGACCTCGTGGGATTGTGGTATGATATGGGCCACGTACAGGTGCTGGCCAACCTGGGCTTCCACCGACACCAGGACTGGCTGGACGTCTTCGCCGACCGGATCGTGGGGGTACACCTGCACGACGTGATCGGCCTGCGAGATCACCTGCTGCCCGGGCTGGGCGAGCTGGATTTCGCCCACATCGCCCGCCATCTGCCCAACACAGCCGTACGCACTCTGGAGCTGGACTGGTACTATGAAGGCGAGGAATTGCAGGAAGGCCTGATGCACGTCCGGGCGGCCGGCTGCATTCCGGAGGAGTCCATCACCTCATGAGCGACGATTCGCCGCGCCTGGCGTGCCTGCTGGCGCCGCAACGCAATCCGCAATACGCCGACCTGGTCGCACAGCTGGCGCTGCCGGAGCTGGAGATGAGCCCTCTGGGCCCGCTGATCGAGCGGGCGGAGCGCCGGGAGATCGCCGGGGTGCCGTTCCTGGTGCTCTCCCTACGCGATACCCCAGATCCTGATCGATTATCCTGCCTGGGCGAGATGTCCATGACCCAGGGGTTCTTCTGGCTGGAGGAGGAGCTCGGCGGGCTGAGCGGGCCATGGCTCCAGCCCATCGACGTGCCCACGCCCGTTGGCCTCCCCCCCACCCTGCTCTACGCCCGTCGCTATCGGGGCAAGACCAACGAGGATCTCACCCGCTTCCTGCTCAACGCGGCCCGCTTCGCGTCGGATTTCGCCCAGGCCCCGGGCCCGTTGGACGTACTGGATCCCCTGTGCGGCGGCGGCACGACGCTCTTCGCCGCTCTGGTCGCCGGCCACAACGCGTACGGCGTCGACCACACCCGCAACGACGTCGCCTCCACCGCCAGCTTTCTGCGCAACTTCCTGACCGAGGCCAGGATCCGCCATGAGATCCGAGAGGAGCGGCTGCGCAACCTAGGACGCCGCTGGACCTTCACCGTCGAGGGCCCCGCGGGCCCGCGGACCTGCGTGTTGGCCCACGGGGATACCACCGACGCGTCGGCGCTGCTGCCCGGTCTGCATCCACACCTGATCGTGGGCGACCTGCCCTACGGCATTCAGCACAAAGGGAGGGTGCTGGATCTGCTGAGCTCCGGGCTGCCCGTCTGGACGCGAATGCTCCGCCCGGGCGGCGGGCTGGCGTTGGCATGGGACGCCACGCGGCTCCCGAGGGAGGAGATGCTGGCGGCGGCGAGCCAGGCGGCGCCGGACATGGAGTTCCTAGACACGGCCCCATGGAACGGCCTGACGCACGCGGTGGATCGCGTGATCAAGCGGCGCGATGTACTGACAGGCCGTCGCCGCGGTCTACAGGCGGATGACAAGCATTGATATGCGAAAGCTCACTCTCGTGAGAGCGTGTCTGAAAATTTACCGGCAAGGTGCCTGAAGGTCTCCCTCAACGACCGGCTCCACAGGGGGAGGTGTGGAGGGGAAGTCCCCTCCACGGAAATCTCTCTTTTCCGGCCTGCACCTGCCTCTCTCGGCCCCTCCCGAAGGACCCAGGCCGAGGCCAGGCAGGTCGAAGGCAGGAGAGGGACTTTTTCCGGAGGGCCTCCTCATAGCGGAAGCAATGGCATGCCTCAGACACACTCTGAGACATTCGGCGCCGGAGATCGTTCCAGACGAAGCAGAACATTGATTCGGAGGGACAGCGGTGGAGATTGAGCGACTGTTCGGACGAACACGACGGGAGGTTGGCCAACAGCGCGAGCCGGCGGGGCAGACCTGGCTGCGTCGGGCTGGATATCTGCGCACGGGCCCAGGCGGCACGCTCACGTGGCTTCCTCTGGGCATGATCGCCCTGGACCGGCTACGTCGCCTGTGCGTGGACATCGTGTCCGACGCGCAACCCCTGGCGCGGCACGCCTCCGGCGCCGGAATCGCATCCTGGCTATGCGATCTGGCCGGCTCCGAGATACGCTCCTACCGCCAACTCCCCCAGCGGCTGCACTGGGATAAACAGCCCGATCTGGGGGTGCTGGCCTGGCTGGAGGCCACGGCGGAGGACCTGGAGGCGAGCACAACCGTCACATGGGAGGACTGGCGCGCCGTCTGGTCCCGCCTCAAACTCAACGCCGGGGAGATAAAGTCGACGCCCCGCGAGGGCGGCACGGCAAAAGCCTGGGCCATGCCCTGCGCCGATGGCCCCGACCGATGGCTCGCCTGCCCCGCGTGCGGACACGCCGGAGAGCCCGGCGCGCTGCGTCCCAAGATCGCTCCCCCGCCGCCGGAGCCGCCGCAGGAGGCCGAAGAGGTCGCCACCCCCGGCTGCGAGACCATCCAGGAGGTGGCCGACTTCCTGCATGTCCCCACATCCCACACGCTCAAGGCCGTCTTCTACGCCACCGCCGAGGGGCATATCATCTTCGCGGTGATCCGAGGCGACCTGGAGGTGGACCCGGGCAAGCTGGAGCGCGCCATCGGACGGCCGCTGCACCCGGCCACGCCGGAGGAGCTGGAGACAGCCGGAATCGTAGCGGGCTACGCATCCCCTGTCGAGCTGAGCCGGCGAGAGCACATCACCGTGATAGGCGATCCATCCATTCAGGCCGACGTGAACTTCGTGGCGGGGGCCAACCGCCCGGGATATCACCTGCGCGGCGTGCGCTACCCCAGGGACTTTCAGGTGGACATCCTGGCCGATCTGGTGCTGACGGAGCCGGGGGACGCCTGCCCCGCCTGTGATACGCCCCTGGAATCGACGGAGGGAGTGATCCTCGTCCATCTGGAGACCCTCTCCACCACACCGCAGGGGCCCACCTATCTGGACTCCGAGGGGCGCCCCCATCCGCTGCACATCGCGATCGCCCAGGTCGATCTGGGGCGGATCCTGATCGCCATAGCGGAGACGCACCACGACGACCACGGACTGATCCTGCCTGCGATCATCGCCCCGTACGACGTACACGTGGTCGTCCTGAACCCGGGACAGCCGGCGGTGGCGGCCGCCGCGGACGAGGTCGCGCAGGAGCTCGAGGAGAACGGGTGGCAGCCCTTGTGGGACCGCCGGGCGGAGAGCGCCGGCGTCAAGTTCACCGACGCCGACCTGATCGGGCTGCCCTGGCGTGTGACCGTCAGCCCTCGCAGCTTGAAGCAGGGCGGCGTGGAGATCAAAGCGCGCGCCAAGGCCGCTCGCGTGGTCGTCGCCATCGATGGGCTCGTAGACGCCCTATCCGAGATACCGGATGAGCCGCCATCTGACGGGCAATAGAAAAGGCGGACGACCCAAAGGCCGTCCGCCCGATCATTCCTGGTCGTGCACCCCCTGTCGAGCCGCGCACACCGGCTTGCAGGACTAGCCAGCTCTGGCCAGGCGCCCCCGCGGCACCCAGGGGTGACCGCTTACCGTTGCTTCCTTCCGGACCTGGCGGGGTTCGCGGGCCCCTGCTGCGCAGGACCCAGCCTTCAACACCGCTTGGCCCTGCAGTCCCGGCGCACGCTAGCCCTCGAGGGGGAATTCGACCCCGCTATAGCGGATTGCGGGTACAGGGCACCGCTAGCTCCCCGTCTAGCACGACCAGCCATATGGTAAATGAACCCATCTGCTTTGTCAAATAGGACTCCCCGTCCTAAAACGAGCCGGGCCCCAACAGCTGCCTCCACCGAACAGCATGAAAGGGACCCAATGACCTTTCATTCCTGGAAGTGGCAAGCACAGGATGGGGAGCCCTCCATAAGATCGGCTTCCACCTCCTCGGTCATACCGCCCGGCCGGAGCTTCAACGGCGGTCTGCGTCCCATCCGAGCCGTCTACAGGCGCTCAAGCCCGGCGATCTTCTCCGCCGCGTGGATCAGATCGTTGATGTTGTCGTGCAGCGGATGCTGGCGATCGAAATAATTCAATAGCTCCGTCGCCTCCTGGATGATCTCACGAGCCCGCTCCGGGGTGGGACCCGAGCGGATCTCCTCCCACAGGGCCACCCGCTTGGCCCTCGCCTCCTCGGCTGTCATCGAGGGCTTCGTGGCCTCAGCCGTCTCCGCCTGGTCCTGACCACGCCGGAGCAGCTTATCTAGGATCGACATATGCCACCTCCTCCCCACGGGGAGCCCGGCTCGTCTTGCCGTAACTAGTATAGCACAAAAAAAGGGGACGAGATATATCAATCTACCGAATTCGCCAGATATTCCATATTTAGATACGCGGCATGGGAACGGTGAGCGATCCTTCCCAGCGTCATCCGTGCGCAGAGGGGCATGTCCACACACGTGCGAGGGACAACAAAAAAGCCGCCGTCTCGGCGGCATCCAGGGGGAACCTATGGAGAACAGGCGGAGAGGGCGGGATTTGAACCCGCGAGGGCTTTCGCCCTACGCGCTCTCCAGGCGCGCGCACTAGGCCAGACTATGCGACCTCTCCACGGGCTCCATTATATCATCGAGCGAGGAATTGACCAAATCATACGCCCACGATGGGCCGGCTTCACGATTCCTCGCGACGATATTCCCTCCGCCCCGTCTATACACTTTGAACAAACAAAAAAAGACCCCAATCGGGGTCCCAGCTCAAACACAGGCGGAGAGGGCGGGATTTGAACCCGCGAGGGCTTTCGCCCTACGCGTTTTCGAGACGCGCGCACTCGGCCAGACTATGCGACCTCTCCACGGACACGAAAATTATAGCACATGACGCACGAGGAGGCAAAGCACCGCGCTGCGGATGCGAGTCCTCGATCCCGATTTCGGAGAGTCAGCTCAAGTCTGTGCCCGGCGCGTCATTCCCAAATATCCGCATATAATTTCGACCGTTACCGGCGCGACTCCTGCCCATCGATGGTGTTGTGTCGAATGGTGAGGTGTGATATCCTGGTGGATGGGCACAGAAGGCCCGTCATGACCACGGCGGAGAAACGCTCGCCAATTCGCTCGTTCTCTCGACAAGGCCACCCGGCCGAAGAAGGCGGAAAACGACCCGATCTCTTTAAAAGTGGGACTTCCCGAATCAAAAAGTTGTGGTATAATAGGCTTAGCGCTACCTTCCTCATCTAGCGTTCTAAGCACAACGATTCATCCTGCAGGTTGATAACTGACGCCCTTTGCGTATATCGTCTCGCCGTTACAGGAGGAGATCGTTTTGCGACACCCGCCCGATTACAGGAATGACACAAGCAGGACACATAGCAGCCACAGGATGACGGCGGGACATTTCGGTTACACGAACATCTCTTCAGTGTTCCATTGGCTCGGTCACCCGCCCCGGTGTGTCCTTTCCGAGTTCATTGAGATCTTGTTGCTCTCGTCTTGAGCCGTTCGTCACCCGGTTCGCGTTTGCCCTCGCCAGGCAAAGCGACAGACAGAAGGCAGTTCATCACTTAAAGCTAATAGCGCTCAACGGTGAGGACTTCCGGGGTTGAAAGCGCATTGCCGCCCCAGGCGGCGCGCCGTTCTTTTCTCTATGGCCCAGCTCACACGCATCACGGTGTGAGACGCATGGGACTTGATCGCTCGGCATGCCGATCAACCACAAACACAGAGGAGGCGAGTTCCGGCGCACACAGAACAGTCAGATCCGTGATTCGCTCCAACCACCCTGGAAGAGCCCACGCGGATTGGTGATCCCCAAAGGGAAGTCACGCGACGGACGCGTCTCGGATCATAGAGAGCAGGTCTCGCGGCGTGATCATGCGTGAGCTCATGAGCGCTTAGTTATCCAAAGTAACGCCTTATCGTTCCATACAGACCCAAGTACACCCTTATCACGTCAGGTGGCCAAGTTCCCTTGTCCGCCCAAGGAACCGGCTAATCATCACAAAGGAGGTGGCTAAATGCGGTTCCCTAAGTCGCTCATCGTCTTCAGCGTAGGTCTCGTCGTGGCATTAATTGTCACGAGCTGCGGTCCCGCGGTACCGCCGACGACGGAGGAGGAGGCCTTCCTGCTCGCTCTCCCCAGGCTGACGCTGACCTTTGACGCCGATGGCTATCCCAGCCTGGCGGGGTTGAATCTGGATGAGCTGAACCCGATACTCAAGCAGTATGCGGGCGTTGATCTGGAAGCTTCCCTCGCCACCATGCGGATCGATCCCTTCTGGGTCTCCTGGATGACGAACGCCAACGTCCAGCACATCGAGATCCAGTATGGCGCCGGCGGTGTCCTGCTCTTCGTGAACGGGAAGCTGCTCCCCCATCTGGCCTGGAGCGAGGAGAGCTTCGAGAACCTGGGCACCGTGGCGGAGACCTTCATGGGGCAGGTGCCGTGGACGGGTATGCTCAAGGCGTTCCTGCCGTTCGTGCGCCGCACGGGCATCGGCCTGGTGCTGATGTTCCCCAAGCAGGAAGGCGTCGCGGCGATCCCCGTGCGTGATCCGGGTGCTGTGCCCCAGGTGGCCGCGACCGAGATCACACCCTCCGTCATCGCCCGGGCCGAGATCGCCTACGACAACGACGGTGTGCCTTCCCTGCTGGGCATCTCCTCCCGTGACCTGAGCAACATGACGGGCATGGACCTGCGCATGGTGGAGCTGCCCCCGGCCCTGATCGCGCAGATGAAGGCGCTCAACATCCAGCACATCGAGCTGCGGACCCGCAGCAACGGTATCTGGGTGTACATCAACGGCATGGAGCTGCCGCACCTCGCCTGGGATGATGTGCTGCTGACCGATACGGCCAGCCTGTACGCTCAGATGAACCCGGGTAGCCCGTTCATCGAGCTGGTGAACTTCCTGCTGCCGGCCCTGGCCCAGGCGGATGTGGATCTGCTGATCCGCTTCCCGGTGGCCGAGGGTGCCAAGGTCATTCCGGCGGAGATGCACATCTAATGCGCACAAGCCTTAGGGCTCCGGCCACGCGGCCGGAGCCCTGGCTTTGCCGCCGACATGCCATCCGTCCGCCTTCAGCCCCAGCTTAGAAAGGAGCACGGCTAGTGGAGAGGAGTTCTTCGGGACTGCGCGTGATAGCCACTATCTTCAAGGTTCTTGCGTGGGTGCTCTTGGCGGTCGGGATCATCGCTACCGTCGTATTATACGGGGTCATCGGGCGGTTCACCGCCTATGCCCCGGACGCGCTGGCCAGCGCGGGTAGGCTGGTAGCCTTCTTGCCCATCATCACGGGCATCTTGTACTTCCTCTTCTTCTTCATCACCAGCAACGTCATCACCCTGTTGCTGCAAATCGAAGAGAACGTACGCACCGCCTCTCAGCACTTGACGCAACGCTGAAATCAAGGCAGTTCCCGATCGCGGCATACCCTGTGCGTGCCGAGCGCAACAAACCCCGACCTTCAGGTGACGGAGGTCGGGGTTTGACTTTCCCCGGGCACGAGGGACGGCCCGGCCCCCAAGAGAACAGCCGACGATGCCCATCGCAAGCCCCCAAAGCTTCCCCACCTGAATCGTTTGTCAAATCATGACGCCGGTGGTAAAATCAGCCGACCGTGATACCAGGGACGCGCCCGCAGGCCACCACCGCCGCGGGCCTTCATTTGAGAGGGACGATTGACTCGTATCCGTTTGCCAGGGTTGATCGACGTACACGTCCACCTGCGAGAGCCCGGATTCACGCACAAGGAGGACTTCCTCAGCGGCACCCAGGCCGCTCTCGCCGGGGGCATTGTGACCGTTCTAGACATGCCCAACACATCGCCCCCCACGATCACCCCAGAGGCCCTGCTGGCCAAGGCCCGACTCGCCGCCGCCAAAGCGGTCAGCGACGTCGGGCTTTTTGTGGGGGCCACGGATACGGATGGATACGTCCCCTGTGCCCCACGAGCGGCAGGACTGAAGGTGTACGTGAACGAGACCTTCGGCTCGCTGCGCATCGACTCGCTGCCGACCCTCATGCGCATCTTCCGCCAGTGGCCAGGCCCCGGCCCCATCACCGTCCATGCAGAGGGGATCGCCCTGGCAGCGTGTCTGACGTTGACCCGGTTATACGACCAGCGCCTGCACGTCTGCCACGTCGCCCACGCGGCGGACATTCGCCTGATCGCACAGGCCAAAGCCAAGGGCGCCCAGGTCACCTGCGAGGTCACCCCACATCACCTGTTCCTGACTCAGGAGGATCTGCCGCGCCTGGGCCCCCTGGGCGATATGCGGCCCCGACTGGGCACATCGGCCGACCGGGACGCGCTGTGGGAACACCTGGACATCATCGACTGCTTTGCCACCGATCACGCGCCGCACACGCTGGAGGAGAAGCGAGGGGAGTCGCCGCCCCCCGGCGTCCCGGGGCTGGAGACGATGCTGCCGCTCCTGCTCACCGCCGCCCACGAGGGGCGCCTGACCCTCGACGGGATCGTCGAGCGCCTGCACCACAACCCGGCACGGATCTTCGGCATCCCCCTGGACCCGGAGACGTGGACGGAGGTCGACCTGGACGCCCGGTACACCCTCGGCGATTCTCCCCTACACACGCGCTGCGGATGGACCCCCTTCGCGGGCATGTCCGTCACGGGCCGGGTGACCCGGGTCGCCCTGCGCAACGAGATCGTCTTCCAGGATGGTGTCGTGTTGGCCCAGCCGGGCACCGGGCGCGTGCTGTTCGGGGCCACGGAGGCGACCGCCAATCCGACGGGTTAGCAGAGGAGGCTTGTTATGAACGCACATGCTGACGTTCCCCAGTCCGACCTGAGCTACGCCATGGCGAAGGCTCGTCCTGCGGATTATACTGAGAACGGTTTCTACGGGCGGGACATCCTCTCCGTCCGCCAGTTCAACCGGGAAAACCTGAAATACATCTTTCGCGTCGCCGAGGAGATGCGCTCCATGGTCGAGCGCTTCGGATCGGCCGACCTGCTGCAGGGCAAGGTGCTGGCCAACCTCTTCTACGAGCCCAGCACCCGTACCTCATCCTCGTTCAGCGCGGCCATGCAGCGATTGGGCGGACGGGTCATCGCCATCAACGAGGTGGTCTACTCATCGGTCAGCAAAGGGGAATCCCTGCCCGACACGGTTCGCACCCTGGAGTGCTACGCCGACGTGATCGTGCTGCGGCACCCGGAGGTAGGCGCCGCCGCCACCGCAGCCCGTTACACGCGCAAGCCCATCATCAACGCGGGCGACGGCGTGGGAGAGCACCCCACACAGGCCCTGCTCGATCTGTTCACCATCCAGGAGGAGCTGGGACGGATCGACGGACTGAAGGTGGCCATGGTGGGCGACCTGAAATACGGTCGTACGGTGCACTCCCTAACCCGGCTGCTCTGCCTGTACGACGTGGATCTGTACTTCGTCTCCCCGGACATCCTTGCGATGCCACAGGAGATCCTGCAGGAGGTGCAGGAGGTCGGACTGGATTACATGGAGACCCAGGATATCCACGATGTGATCCAGGACGTGGATGTACTGTACGTCACCCGGGTGCAAAGGGAGCGATTCACCGATCTCTCCCAGTACGAGGCGGTGAAGGACTACTACATCGTCGATCCGGAGCTGATGGCCCTGGCCAAGGAGGAGATGATCATCATGCACCCGTTCCCCCGCGTGGGGGAGATCAGTTACGCGGTGGACAGCGATCCACGCGCCGCGTACTTCCGACAGATGGTCAACGGCATGTATATCCGCATGGCGCTATTGGCCGCCGTGCTGGGTAAGGCTTAAATCATCACTACCTAACAACCCTTTTCGGACGAGGTGGAACCGATGAGCAAGAAGACACTGGGTATCTTAACCGGCGGGGGTGACGTCCCCGGGCTCAATCCGTGTATGAAGGCTGTGGTTCTGCGAGCGCTGGAAGCGGATTATCGAGTCCTCGGCATTCGCCGTGGCTGGGCGGGACTGCTTTATTACAACCTGGACGAGCCTTCCACACATGACTACTATGTGCGGGAGCTCCACCGCCACGACGTGCGCACCATCGATCGCACGGGCGGCACCTTCCTCCACACATCCCGAACCAATCCGCAGAAGGTCAAGCCCAAGGCCACCCCGGGCTTCCTGCGGAACTCCTCCTGGGGCAAGCCGGTGGACGACGAAGGGACCATGGATTACACCGACTACGTGCTCAAGGTCATCGAACACCTGGGCATCGATGTGCTGATCACCATCGGCGGCGACGATACGCTCAGCTACACGGCGCGCCTGGATAAGGAGGGCGTGCCGGCTGTGGCCATCCCCAAGACGATGGATAACGACGTCTTCGGCACCGACTACTGCATCGGGTTCTCCACCGCGGTCACCCGCAGCGTGGAGATGATCACGAACATGCGCACGTCCGTGGGATCCCACGAGCGCATCGGCGTCGTGGAGCTGTTCGGGCGCAATTCCGGGGAGACCAGCCTGATCAGCGCCTACCTGGCCGACGTGGATCGCGCCATCATCTCCGAGGTGCCCTTCGACATCGAGAAGCTCTGTGACTTCCTGCTGGAGGACAAGCGCAACAACCCGTCCAACTACGCCATCATGACCATCTCCGAGGGCGCCGTGATGGAGGGCGGCGAGGTCATCGAGCGCGGCGAGGAGGATGCCTACGGCCATCGCAAGCTGGGCGGCATCGGCCTGGTCGTCGCCGAGGAGATCAAGCGCCGAACCGGCCAGAACATCATGTATCAGCAGCTCGGCTACCTGATGCGCTCCGGCGCGCCGGACTCTCTGGACCGCATGGTGGCGCTGTCCTTCGGCAACCTGGCCATGCAGCTGGTCCTGCAGGGAGAGACCGGCAAGATGGTGGCGCTGCAGGGCGGCAAATACACCACCGTGCCCATCGAGTACATCATGTCGGGCGTCAAGCGCGTGGATGTAGAGAACCTGTACGATGTCGAGAATTACCGGCCCAGGATCCACAACGTCCTGGGGATGCCCATGTTCCTGTATTAAAGGCGAGCGAGGGGGACATCCCTTTGTCACCTTCCAGGAAAGGCTATCCTTACAATTGACAAGGGGCCGGGGAGATCGATTTCCCCGGCCCTTCGCACAACAGCTTGACGTATCTCTGAATGCTCATCTTCATGCTCTTCTTGGTGTCTTAGCGACTTCGTGGTGTGTTTTTCAGACATATTCTCAGACACGTCCTTGGACACAGGGGGGCTCGTGTCACAGACATTCTTCGATAAACTAGCAGAGGTGGCCCGACGCAGGCAATCCCTGCTTTGCGTCGGGTTGGATCCCAACCCGGCCTATCTCCCCAGCCGCTTCCGGGATGCGGTCGATCCGATCCTGGCGTGGAACTGGGAGATCATCAGCGTCACGGCGGACATCGCCTGCTGCTACAAGCCCAATATCGCCTTCTACGAGGCACTGGACGACGGGATGGAGACGCTGCGCAAGACGCTGGCCGCGATCCCCGAGGAGGTCCCGGTGCTCCTGGACGCCAAGCGGGGGGACATCGGGTCCACCGCCGAGGCCTACGCCCGGGCCGCCTTCGAGCGCCTGGGCGTCGACGCGATCACCGTCAACCCGTATCTGGGCGAGGACGGCGTGCGCCCCTTCTCCCGCTACGCCGATCGAGGCGTGTTCGTCCTCTGCCATACCTCCAACCCCGGAGCGGCCGACCTGCAGACGCTGCCGGTGGACGGCCGCCCCCTCTACCTGCACGTGGCCGAGCGCGCGCCGCACTGGACCGATCACGACAACATCGGGCTGGTGGTGGGAGCCACATATCCACAGGCGCTGGCGGCCGTGCGCGCGGTCGCCCCGGAGACGTGGCTGCTGGTACCCGGCGTGGGCGCCCAAGGCGGCGATCTGGAGGCTGCCCTGCGCGCCGCCCTGCGGCCGGATGGGCTCGGCGTGATCATCAACGTGTCCCGCGGCATCGCCCGGGCGGACAACCCACGAGAGGCCGCGCTGGACCTCTACGATGCCATCAACGCCGCCCGAAAGGCGGTATCCGCATCGCCTTCAGGCCGGACGCAGGCCGCCCTACGCCCGCTGATCCTGCGCCTGCACGATCTGGGAGCGATCCGGTTCGGCCAGTTCACGCTGGCCTCCGGGCGGACTTCCCCCATCTACATCGATCTGCGGCTGCTGGTGAGCGATGCCGGCGCGCTGCGCATGGCCGCGCAGGCCTACGCCGATCGACTGCGGGGCCTCCGCTTCGATCGACTGGCGGGCGTGCCCTACGGAGCGCTCCCCATCGCCACCGTCGTCGGCCAGCTGCTCGGCCGCCCCCTCATCTACCCACGCAAGGAGGCCAAGCAGCACGGGCTGGGCCGCCGGATCGAGGGGACCTACGGGGCCGACGAGCGGGTCGTGATCATCGAGGATCTGATCACCAGCGGGGGCAGTGTGCTGGATGCGGTGAGGGCGCTGCGCGATGCGGGGCTTCAGGTCACCGACGCGGTGGTGCTCATCGATCGAGAGCAGGGCGGCGTGGAGAACCTGGCCGCGGCGGGAATCACCGCCCACGCGGTGATGCGTCTGAGCGACATGCTGACCGTGCTGGTGGAGGCCGGCCGCATCACCGCCGAGCAGGCGCAGGCGGTCCGGACCTATCTGGCGGAGAACCGGGGATGAGCGTAGACCTCAGCGTCGATCTGTGCGGCGTCCGGCTCCCGAACCCGATGATCCTGGCCTCCGGCATCCTGGGGACCAGCGCGGCGCTGATGGAGCGGGTGGGACGCGGCGGCGCGGGCGCCGTGACCAGCAAGTCGTGCAGCCCGCAGCCCCGAGAAGGGCACCCCAACCCGACGGTGATCAAATGGGGGCCGGGGTTCCTGAACGCGGTGGGGCTGGCCAACCCCGGCATGGAGGCCCAGGTCGAGATCCTGCGGGAGACGCGCTGTCGGCTGGCGGACACGGGCGTGGCCATCATCGGCAGCATCTTCGCCGAGACGGTGGAGGGCTTCGCCCGGGTGGCGGAGGCACTGAGCGCGGCGGAGCCCGACCTGCTGGAGGTGAATATCTCCTGCCCGAACGTGGCCCACGAGTTCGGGGCGCCCTTCGCGTCGGCGCCGGAGACGGCGGCCGCGGTCACCCGGGCGGTGAAGTCGGCCACGGACATCCCCATCATCGTCAAGCTCTCCCCCAATGTGACGGACATCGCCGTCATCGCCCGGGCGGTGGAGGAGGCGGGCGCCGACGCCATCGCCGCCATCAACACGGTATCCGGCATGGCCATCGATATCGAGGCCGCCCGGCCCATCCTGGCCAACCGGGAGGGCGGGGTGTCCGGCCCGGCCATCAAGCCCATCGCCGTCCGCTGCGTGTATCAGTGCTATCAGGCGGTCTCCATCCCCATCATCGGCATCGGCGGGGTGAGCAGCGGCGCCGATGCCATCGAGATGATCATGGCGGGCGCCCGTGCGGTGGGCGTGGGATCGGCCGTATTCTGGGGCGGCGTGGACACGCTGGGGCGGATCGCCCGGGAGGTGGCGGAGTTCATGGCTGGGCATGGCTACGCCCGGGTCAGCGACATGGAAGGGCTGGCCCATCGGCCATCGGCCCCAGCCCCCAACGCCGAGTAGCCTGCAGGGGTGCGGAAGTGAAGGGTCCAACCCAAAAGCCGGGGCGCCGGTCGATCCGATTGCGTGATTACGATTATGCCCAGCCCGGCGCGTATTTCATCACCGTCTGCGCCTATCAACGCCAATGCCTGTTTGGAGAGATTGTGGACGGGGAGATGCAATTGAACGAATGGGGACGCGTGATTCAGGCATGTTGGGAGGCGATTCCCGATCATTTCCCCAACGTGGAATTGGATGCCTTTGTGATCATGCCGAATCACATCCATGGCATCATCACCATCGTAGGGGCGACGCATGCGTCGATCACCGCCACGCGGGCCCAAACCGAGATCCATTGGTGCCATCATCGGGTCATTCAAATCCGCCGTCACCCGGCGGATCAACGCGCTGCGGGGGACGCCGGGCGCGCCCGTCTGGCAGCGCAACTATTACGAACACGTCATCCGGGATGAGCCGGCCCTCCACCACATCCGGGAATACATCGCCACCAATCCGGCACGATGGGCCATGGACCGGGAAAACCCCAACCGCCGAGGGCAGGACCCCTTCGATCGCTGGCTGGCAGGGCAAGGCAGGCTCTCCCCGGGCCACTGCCCAGCCCCACCCCACAGAGGGACGAATCGACTCCCACTTCCATACCCTGGCGGAGGCGAACGATGACGCTGCACCTGGATCGCTGCGCGCCGGACCTGCCCCGGGCGGCCCGGGTCACGGACACGTGGGAGGAAAACTACCGCACCCGTACCTTCGTGCTGGACTTGCGGTTGGAGGCCCGACCGGGCCAGTTCGTGATGGTCTGGCTGCCCGGCATCGAGGAACGCCCGCTGAGCCTCATCTCGGGCGATCCGGTGTCGTTCACCGTGGCCCGGGTGGGGCCGTTCACGACCGCGCTGCACCAACTCCGGACGGGCGATCGCCTGTGGGTGCGGGGGCCGTATGGCAACGGTTTTGAGATGCGTGGCCAACACCTGCTATGCGTGGGCGGCGGCTATGGCGTGGCGCCCATGCTCTTCGTGGCGCGAGAGGCGCTGGCCGCCAAGCGCCGGGTGACGGCCATCATCGGTGCCCGCACCGCCGACGATCTGCTGTTCCTCGACCGGTTCGCCGAACTGGGCTGTCCCGTGATCACGACCACGGACGACGGGTCGGCCGGGATCCATGGGCTGGCCACCGACGGCATCCGCCACGTGCTGGAACGGGAGCCGGTGGACGAGATCTACGCCTGCGGGCCGCGCCCCATGTTGGAAGCCATCCTGCAGCTGTGTCAGGCGAAGCGGCTGCCCTGTCAGTTGAGCTGGGAGAATAAGATGCGCTGCGCCATCGGCATCTGCGGCACGTGCGAGCTGGACGGCTGGCTGGTGTGCCGCGAGGGACCAGTGCAGCGCTGGGCGCCGGGAGTAGAGGCCGACTGAGCCGAGGACAGGACGATCGATAGGGCCTTCGTAACAGAAGGCGAATGACGAAGGACGGAGGATGAGCGAGCACCCCCGTGCCCCTAGTGCTTTTGGGACTTCGTGATGCCAGCCAATGGTGAGATGCCCTCACCGTAAGGAGAAAAGATCCAATGAACACGAAGACAGTAGCCGTTCTGGGGCTGAAATTGTTGATCCTGACCGCCCTGCTCTTCGTCCTCTTCTCGGTCAGCTCGCTGGTGGTCGGGCTGGAGGACACCGATCAAGCCGTCGACCAGACGAGCGCGGCGGCGGCCCTGCTGGTCGTCTGCGCGCTGCACACCGCTATCCTCAGCTACCTCATCCTCCGCTCCCGCTGGACCGGCTGGCGGCTGGTCGCGACGATCTTTGTCATCTACTACGGCGTGATGACGTTCCTGTCGCAGATCGAGACGGTGGTCTTCCTGAAGTATCTGGTGAGCATCATCCCGGCGGAGATGATCCCCAGGCTGTTCGCACAGGGGATCCTCATCGCGGCGCCGTTCTCGCCGTTGGCCGTCCTGATCCTCGGGAAGATGAAGGGCACCGAGATCCCGGAGGAGCCCGATCGACGCCTGGACATGCCCTGGACCGGATGGGGCTGGCGGCTGCTCCTGATCGGGGTCATCTACCTGGTGATCTACATCTCGTTCGGCATGTTCGTCTTCCGGCCGCTGGCGGGTGAGGCGTTCGACGAATACTACGCCAACCTCCAGATGCCCGCCTGGATCCTCCCGTTCCAGATCGTGCGCGGGATGGTCTGGGGCCTGCTGGCGCTGCTGATCGTCCGGATGCTGAGAGGCCCCTGGCGGCAGGCCGAGCTGGTCGTGGCGCTGTCGTTCTCGATCCTCATGGGCTCCCTCCTGCTGATCCCGTCGGGGATCATGCCGGACGTGATCCGACACGCCCATCTCGTCGAGGTCACCACCTCTAACTTCGCCTTCGGCTGGATCGCCGCCTGGCTGCTCCACATCCGCCAGAGGCCGCGCGCACAGGAGGAGATGGCGTGATCTCGGCCATCGTATTGGCCGCGGGGATGTCTCGCCGCATGGGGCGGCCCAAGCTGCTGCTCCCCCTCGGCGACGAGCTGGCAATCCAGCGCGTGGTGCGCACGGTGACGGGCTCCACCGTGGACGAGACCATCGTGGTCGTCGGGCATCGGCGGGCGGAGATGGAGGATGCACTCAAGCAGTTCCCCGCTCGCGTGGTGTATAATCCCGATTACGCGCAGGGCGAGATGTTGTCCTCCATCCAGACGGGACTGCGGGCCGCGTCCGCCCAGGCCACAGCCGCCCTCATCGTCCTGGGCGATCAGCCGGGGATCTCCACGGCGGTCATCGACCGGATCGTCACCGCGCTGCGGGCGCACGGTGACCAGATCTGTCTGCCCACCTATGGCGGTCGACGCGGCCATCCCATCGGCCTGCCGCGCCGGTTCTGGTCGGAGGTGCTGGCGCTGGGGTGGGACGCCAGCCTGCGCGATGTGATCCGGCGCCACCGGGAGGACATCATGGAAGTGGCCGTCCCCGACGAGGCCGTGCTCATAGATATGGACACGCCGGAGGACTACGAACGGGCTCTTGGACGACTGGAGTAGCAAGGAGAGCGGCGTCAGTAACAGATTCCGTCTTTCGTCCGTCGTTTTTGGTCTGTCGTCGTATTTTCTGAACCAGAGAACGGAGATTATGGAGACGCTCTATCGCAAGCTGGCGGAATTCCTGGAGCGTGGTGAGACAGTAGCCGTAGCCACCATCATCGAGGTGAAGGGCTCCGTGCCTCGCGAGGTGGGGGCCAAGATGATCATCCACCCGCTGGGGCAGCACGTGGGCACCGTGGGCGGCGGCTGCGGAGAGGCGGACGTCATCCGGACCGCGCTAGACGTGATCCGCACCGGCCAACCGACCACCGTGACGGTCGACCTCACCGAGGACATCTCACTGCAGAGCACGGGCGTGTGCGGCGGCATCATGCAGGTATACGTCGAGCGGTGGCGATCCGACGAGCCCCCCGCCGCCCGCCAGATCATCGACGCCATCCTGCACTCCATCGAGGAGCGGGAATCCGTGGCGCTGGTCACCGTGACGCAGGCGCCGCCGGAGCTGGCCGCAGTACACGGCCGCCATGCCGTCGTGTGGCTGGACCGCCCCCCATTGGGCGATCTGGGCCTGGGTGATCGAGAGGCACAGGCCTTGTCCGACGCACGAGAAGCGCTGAGCCAGCGCCAACACCGGATCCTGCGCTATCCGTCCCCGGACGGCGCATTGGAGCTGTTCGTCGAGGTGCAGCACCGCCCGCCGCGCCTTATCATCGTCGGCGCGGGACACATCGCTCAGCCGCTGGCACAACTGGGAAGCATGTGCGACTTCCGGGTCACCGTGCTGGACGATCGGCCGCAGTTCGCCCGGCCGGATCGCTTCCCCACGGCCGACGAGGTGATGGCCGCGCCGCTGCAGGAGACGATGCGGCGATGGGCCCAGGAGGGCCGCCTGGACCCGGACACCTACATCGTCCTGGTCACCCGGGGACATCAACACGACGTCGATTGCCTGTTGGAGGTGCTGGACGCCCCCGTCGCCTACCTGGGGATGATCGGCAGCCGCCGCCGTGTGCGCGCCGTGTTCCAACTGCTAAGCGAGGAGAAGGGGATCCCAGAGGAGAAGTTCGACCGGGTGTACGCCCCCATCGGGCTGGACATCAGCGCCCATACCCCGGCCGAGATCGCCGTGTCCATCATGGCGGAGATCATCAAAGTCCGACGTGGCGGTGGTACAGGGGCTTCTCTGTCCGAGCGCCGCCGCTCCTCCCAACAGTGAGCCTGGCCATTCGCTCATACTGGCATACGCGACGCTGTCGAGCGGCGAAAGGCGCTGCCTTCCGCCATCCACATCAAGATACAATCCCGTCCCTCAGCCCAGCCAATCCTCGATGGCCAACCCCGGTATTCGCTCAAAGTGGTGACGGTTGTGGGTGACCAACGGGATCCCATGCGCCAGAGCGATGCTGGCGATCCGAAGGTCCAGGTCGTTCAACCGCTTCCCGGTCCGCTCCAGTTCGGCCCTCAACAAGCCAAACCGACGGGCGGCCCCCTCATCGTAGGGGAGGATCGTGACGGCGGCAAGCAGCACATCTAAACGAGCCAGATTCTCCAGAGCTCGTGCCGACTTATGAGCTCCGTGGGTTAGCTCTCCCACACTGATCGCCGTCACCGCCAATTCCTCATCCGGCGTGATGTGGTCCCGTAAGTCCAATCGGCCGCGCAGCAGGGCCACACAGTGATCGCTGTCCAGGATCCTCACAGCGCGACCTCAGCCTGTGAACCTTGACGCTCCCGGTCGGCGTTGATCTCCTCAGCCAGGGCGGCCAGTTCTTCCTCATCGCGCCACAAACCAAATGCGGCCATGGCCGGGTGGGCTTCCCCGGCCTCGATCTGAGATAGAAGCTCCTTATCCTGGCCGAGGGCCAGAGCCAGTTGCCGGGCGGCTTGCGCAGAACGCTCCAGACGCTCCCACTCCGCTGCGCTGACCAAGACGGCCATCGGGCGCTTCCGCCGCTGGATCAAGAAGCGCTCCCCCGCCGCCGCCCGTGAGATCAAATCCGAAAAACGGCTCTTCGCCTCGGCGATACTGACGACTTTCATACCTCACCTCATCTCTCAAATTGGACAAAATGACCTGTTGGTGGCATCGTAACATAAAGCAGGCGAGCACGCAAGGCTTTGCATCCGAGATTCACCGGCACAGAAGCCTTACTTTTCAGCCTGGATGGTCTCCATAAATACGCGACCGTCACCTCAGCGCCCACCAAATGTCAGGTAAGATCCCGCCCGATAATGGAACATGAGCAGGGGAGGGGACGTCTCCAACTATGATGAAACGCCTTGGCACGTTCCACTATCTGCTCCTGTTGATCGGCGGGCTCGTAGTGGGTGCAGGGCTCCTCGTCGCCAGCATCCTGGCCGGGCTGCCCTCACCCGAA
>JAADGJ010000014.1 GCA_013152435.1 Chloroflexota bacterium
CGGGAGAAGGGGGTTTGGGGGATGAGGGCCGTTTTCCCTCGGTCGATGATCAAGGGAATGTCTTGCGTCGGGCGACACGCGGGGTGTTCCTACCCCCCCGATTTCCATCACTGACTTTGAAAAAGCCCTGTCTTGTCCATCCTGAGCGCGCGGGTGGATGGGAGTTAACAGCAGTGGTGTGGAGCCGCCGCAGGTGGAGCATGAGAGCTCCACCTGCGCGGGGGTGTGCCGGGCCGCTTCATCCAGATGTGATCCGCTGGAGGATGTGTGGTCCTCCAGCCAGATGAGGGGCCGGAATAGGCTGGGGGGTGGATCATCGTGCGATGGGAGCTCAGTGCCGCACGTCCACCTCGTAGAAATCCGTGTGGTAACCGGGCCAGCTCCGATTCCGCCTGTCTCGCGTCGCCTCCCTCTGGATCGGGAATGAGACCAGCTTCCCATCCTCCACGAATTGGGAGCCGCGCTCGCGATGTCTGCGGATCATCTCCTCGCGTAGCCGTTTCCGCTCCGCGTCGTATTGCGGGAGGCCGGCCAGGTCATGCAGCTCTTGGGGATCGGTCTCCAAGTCAAATAGCTGCTCAACCCCTCCTTCCGGATACCAGATGTATTTCCAGCGGCCATCCGTGATGGCGAAGTAGGCGGGTTGATGGCCGCGCATGGCCGTGGCCTCGAGGAATGGGCGGGGCGGGGATTCCCCTCTGGCCAGCGCGATCAGGTCCTGGCCGTCCGCGTCGTCAGGTGGCGTGCCGCCCGCCGCCCGGATCAGGGTGGGGAGGATATCGGCGAGGGTGACGAGCGCGTGGACCGTCGTGCCGTGACAACGGTTGTCCCAGCTCTTGGGCATGCGAAGCACAAACGGGATATGGGCCGAGGGCTCGTGGAAGAACACCTTCGAGCCGGCGTGATGATCTCCGAGGAACTCCCCGTGATCGGACGTGTAGAGGATCAGGACGTCGTCGAACAGGCCCATATCTTGCAGGGCGGCGAAGATGCGCCCCATGTTGTAGTCGATCTGCGTGATGAGCCCGTAATAGGCCGCTCGCGCCTCTCGGATGATCTCGGGGGGCACCAGGTCGTAGGATTGCATCTCCCGAAAGCGTTTGAACGCTTCTGGACATCGGTCATCCTCGCTCCAATCGCCGTAGACGGGCTCGGGGATCGGGCAGTCCCGATACATGGAATAGTATGGCTCTGGCGGGTCCAGCGGCGGATGGGGCTTGGAGAAGGAACACCACAGGAAGAAGGGGACGGAGGGATCACGGCGCTCGCGAATGAACTCCACGCATTGCTCGGCGATCCATGAGGTCAACGTCTGGCACTCGGGGACGGTGGCCATGGTGGGATAGAGCTCGTTTTGGCCCAGTCCGTGGCGCATCGGCTGGTAGACCTGGCCGGACCTCCTCATCTCCCGATAGTAATCGTCGGGCAGGATCATCTCATCGAATCCGTGTCGGACCCGCTGCGGGCCGAAGTGCATCTTGCCGATGGCGATGGTCTGGTAGCCCAGGGCTCGCAGGAGGGAGGGGAGCGTCCCCTCGCGCCCCATCACGCGGGATGTCTCGCCGTTCGTGCCCATGCCGTGTGTGAATACATACTTGCCCGTCATGATGGAGACGCGCGAGGGCACGCAGATGGGGCAGTCGGCATACGCCGAGGAGAAGAATACCCCCTCCCGGCATAGATGATCGAAGTGGGGTGTTCGCATGAAGGAGGGTGCGGCGGGACCGGCCGTGTCGAACCGCTGTTGATCCGTGGTGATCAGCAGGATGTTGGGCTTGGTTGAGGACACCATATGCCTCCTCGGGTGAAATCATAGAGCTCTGTCCAGGATGATGGATCGGAAGGAGATGGGGATCAACGAGATCATCTCCTCGATCGTTCCTGGATCGAGCGAAAGCGACGCGAAGTGCCGTAATTGTAATGCAAAGAGGGAGGCCGAGTAAAGTCCCTCGTCGCCTCCCTCCTCTGGTTCAACGTCAGGCTGCGCCGTCATGTGGTGATCGGCTGACACAGGGTATCCGTCATCAGGCGGGTGTTCTTGAACTCCTCGTAGGCTTTCTGGGCGGCCTTGTTCATCTTCTCCTCGACGACGGGCAGATGTTCGGCCGGAGTCTTCTCCCCGCCCCACATCACGTCCCCTTCCTGACGTTGGATGATCTGGAACTCCCGTGCGTTAATGACGTAGTGGGCCCAGTTATCCTGATAGTTCTCTCGATAGCCCAAGGCCACCTGTTTCAGTTGGTCTCGATCTAGACCGGCCAAGGGAGTCAGGAAGTCCAGCCAGGGGTCGAGCGCATCCACGCGCGTGGGGGGCGTGTGTGTGACCTTGACATATTCTGACTGTCCCTCCTGGCTCGTCAGGTACTTGATCAGGTTCCATGCCATGTCGGGGTGCTTACTCTCCTTGGCGGCAAGGACGGGGTCGGTCCAGTTTACACACTTGTTGCTGACCCCCCAAGGTGAGGGTGCCACAGCCCATCGGAAGGCGGTGATATCGAAGTAGTTCCAATAGCCCCAACCGCCTTCCCAGCTCATGGCCACCCGACCTGTTTTGAAGGGATTGCCCAGCTGGGCGATCGCTTGGGCGTCACTGGGTGTGGGCATGACCTTGTATTCATAGATCAGTTTGTATCGGAAGGTCAGCCCATCAACGGTTTCCTGGGAGGCCACAAAGGCCCGCTCCGCGATGCCGCGCTCGTACCACTCTTTGGTCCAGCAATCGCCGCCCCATGCATATGCCCATTGGTGGAATTGATTCCCGCCGTTGATGCCGTAGACGGCCTCGGCTGTGCCATAGTTCTTCGTGAGTTTGAGGGCGAGCTCCAGGACTTTGTCCCAATTCCAGCTCTTGTCCTGCCAGTCTGTGGGCGGGTATTCCAGGCCCGCCTCGTCAAAGAGGTCCATGTTGTAGAAGATGGGGCAGCCAAACGTGGTCAGGATGGGCAATGCCCACTGCTTGCCGCCACGGCACATATCCGGGTCCTTGGCCAGCGGGCCGAAGGGTTCCAGATCGAAGCCGTCCGCCTCGATGAGCGGGGTAAGTTCCAGCACTTTCTCTTGCGCGTAGAGCTGGATGAAGGTGCCGCGAACGCCGTTATGCACATCCGGAGGGGTACCACCGGCGTACATGGACATAACCTTGGCGGTCCATTGCGGGTCGGGCGTCGTGACCAGCTTGATTGTGACGTTGGGATAGCGCTCCTGGAAGGCGGGGATAACTACGTTTTCCTCCCATGGATTCTCCACCGGGTGGCTGCGCACGAGCCAGGTCAGCTCGATCTTTTCCTCCACCGGGGGCTTCTCCTCCGGTTTGGCCTTCTCCTCGGCTGCCGGCGGCGCTGCCGCTGGCGGCTGGCACGCGGCGGCGAGAAGGCCGCCTGTGGTGATCGCGGTCAACCGCAGGAAATCGCGCCGTGTCAGTCGTTTATCGTCGAACATGGCTATGCCCTCCTTTTTCATTGAATCGGTCTACGGGATACTCAGAGCCTCCTCTCGGTAATCTGTCCTTACAGAAGCTGTGATTTTTTAAGGATGCGGGTCTTGAGCATCACCTCCTTTCCGTGGAACGTTCGTGCAAAAGCTACCCTTTCACGCCTGTGATGACGACCCCTTGGATGAAGAATCGCTGTCCGATGAAGAAGACGAGGATGGTGGGCAGCAGAGCCACCAGGGAGGCGGCCATGAGCAGGTGCCAAGGGGTGCCTCCATATGCCACTTGGAAGTTCTGCAGAGCCAGCGCGACCGTGAACTTGTCCGTGGAGTTGAGGTAGATCAACGGGTGTAGGAACTCATTCCAGCGCCAGATGAACTCCTGAATGGCGACGACGCCAAGGGCTGGCTTGGATAGGGGGAGGATGATGCGCCAGAAGATGCCGAAGTGGCTGCATCCGTCGATGATCGCCGCATCGTCCAGATCCTTGTGGATCGTGCGGAAGAACTGACGCAGGAGGAAGATGAAGTAGGGCGCCCCGAAGAATCGTGGTACGAAGAGAGGACGGAGCGTGTCGATCCAGCCGATGCTTTTAAACAACAGAAATTGGGGGATCAGCGTTACCTGGGCGGGCAGCATCATGACGCTGATCACCAGGAAGAAGAGGAGATTGCTGCCCCGCGCTCTCAGCCGGGCGAATGGATAAGCCGTGATCGCGGAGGAGAGGCTGACGCCGATGACGCTCAGCACGGCGACGGTGGTGGAATTCGCGAAGACCACATTGGCTTTCATGAATCTCAATGCTTCCGGGTAATTGGACCACATGATCGGTCGAGGGATCCAGCGCGGGGGGATCAGAAAGACATCTCCGCTGGGCTTCAAGGAGGTCGAGAGCATCCACACAACTGGAAAGAGCACAGCCACCGCGCCAATGGCAACGATCGTCGTCGCCACCGCCTGATTGAGGCGCTCCATGGCATGCTTGCCCAGTCGGGGCGTCGGTTGTAACTTTCTAAAGGCTCGCGTCCATGTTTGGGGTCCTGATTCAATGTTCATAATGTCACGCGCCTCCCCCCGTCTCGTAATAAACCCAACGTTCTCCGCCCCTGAACACCAGCAGCGTAAATCCCAGAATCACGATGAACAGCACCCACGCCAGCCCGGAGGCGTATCCCATCTCGAAGTAATTGAAGGCGTATAGGTACAGGTGGTAGACGAAGAAGTAGGATGCGTATTGGGGGCCGCCCTGCGTGATCACGAACGCTGGCGTGAACACCTGGAAGGAGCCGATGATGGAGAGGACGACGTTGAAGAAGATCGCTGGCGAGATCATGGGGAGCGTGATGTGGATATATCGCTGAAACGCGTTGGCGCCGTCGATGATCGCCGCCTCGTAGAGGGAAGTAGGGACGCCCTGCATGGCTGCCAGGTAGATCAGCATGGGGCCGCCGACCCCCCAGGAGGCCATGATGATAAAGGTGGGGATGGTCCATTTCGGATCGAAGAACCACTGCGGGCCCTTGATATGGAACCAGCTCCAAAGCAGGTTGTTGACGAGGCCAAAGTTGGGCTGGAAGATCCACATCCACAGCAAGGCCACGGCCACGCCGGATGTGACCACGGGCAGGTAGTAGATGGTCCTCCACATGCTGAGAAGAGGGAGCTTCTGGTTGAGCAGGGTGGCGATGGTCAGGGCCCCGGTCACGGTCACCCCGACCGCTCCAAAGGTGTAGTAGGCCGTTGCCTTCAACGCTTTCCACGTGAGTTCATCCTTCAGGATTTTAATATAGTTGTCGAGGCCTACGAATACGGGCGGGGTGATCACGTCATAGCGGGTAAAGCTCAGGATCAACGAGGCGAGCATGGGGCCGGCCGTCCAGAGGACAAAGCCGATGGCCCAAGGGATGAGGAACAGATAGAAGGTGATCTCCTCTCGTTGCGAGAGGCTCAGGTGTAGTTGGAATCTGCGCCTCGGGTGATGAGTTGGGGTGCGTACCGATGAGGCTCTTGCTGGCATGCCTTCCTCCGAGTCAAGGGCTTTGATCCGTTCTCAAGGAATATAGGGTCACGGTCTGCTGTGGAGCTGATGCGAAAGGAGGTCTCGTGCTGCTTTCCGGGTCTGCGGCGACGCGAACAGGGCGACGGAGCCGAGCTTCCATGCTCGGCCGGGCAGCCACATGGGAGTCTTCGAGTAGCAAAGAGCACCCTCGCCCTCGAGACTTGAAGATCTCGAGGCGTGCGAGGGGGCACTTTTTCAACCGGGCTGGGGGAGGCGTCCTCGCCAGAGTCCACCATCCTCATGATATTCTTCGGGGCTGTATTTGTCTATCGCCTGCGGCCATCCGGCGGACAAAAATCGGACAGGTTTGACACCCCCTCCGTCCGTGGGCATAATGGGAGCATGGACCGCTCCACCTTTACCCGGCTGGTCAGAGAGGCGTTGGGGCATCTATATGACCACGCCTATCTTCAATGCCATCCGCTTGCCGAGCTTCTGGTCCCGGATTCCGGCCAGGCGCTGGGGGGAGAGACCCTGCACCGCGTCCTGCTGGAGGGCATAGAGGCCCTTCGCCCGTCCCCTCGGATTCCCCCGACCTCGCCGGCCTGGCGTCCCTATCTCGCCCTCTATCTGCGCTATGTGGAGAATATGGAGGCGAGCCAGGTGGCCCGGGAGTTGGCCATCAGCTCGCGTCAACTGCGGCGAGAGCAGGTGAAGGGCCTGGAAGCGCTGACCGACCTGCTGTGGGAGCGGCATCGGCGACTGCGAGATCGGTTGGAGAGGGGGGAGGTGGGGCTTCCCTCCTCCCTGCTCAATGAAGAGGTCGCCCGGCTGAGCGCCGCCCACTCCGATCGTTTCACGCCGGTGGAGGCGACGGTGCGGGGAGTTCTCTCCACCCTCGCGGAGCTGGCCACCCAACGGCGCGTCTCCCTGGCGGTAACCCTGCCGCCGGACCTGCCTCCGCTGTCCGTGGACCGGGTGGTGTTACGTCAGATCCTTTTCAACGTGCTGACGCACCTTCTGGATCACGGGGAGGGCGGCTCGATCGAGATCACCGGGCGCGTGCGGGAGCCGCGGCTGGACCTGATGATCCGTTACGCCGGAAAAGGGACTTTCTCCACATCCCCTCTGGAGAAGGGGCGATTGGCGGTGGCCAGTTGCCTCGTCGAGCGGCAAGAGGGGCAGATGGAGGTGATGGGTGGGGATGGGCTGACCGTTCGGCTTGCCCTGCCGATCCGTTGCCCGCCTACCGTGTTGGTGATCGATGACAACCCGGACGTGATCCAGCTGTTCCAGCGTTACCTGGGAGGGGGAGCGTATCGGGTTGTGGGCGCCGTTACCAGCCAGGAAGCGCTTCGACTGGCCCGGGATCTCCGGCCCTATGCCATCACGTTGGACATCATGATGCCGACCCAGGATGGCTGGGAGATCTTGCAGACGTTGAAGAACCATCCGGCGACCAGGGACATCCCTGTGATCGTCTGTTCGGTGCTGCGAGAGCGGGACCTGGCGCTCTCATTGGGGGCGACTGATTTCCTGGCGAAGCCTGTTACACAGCAGGCGCTTCTGACTGCGCTGGCGCGGTGTGGACCAGCGTCGGAGAGCGTAAAGCGTCCAGACTGGACTTCAGGCACCGCATGAGCTCGCCGATGGACATCCCCTCTCTCCGGGTGATCCCCACCAGCCCGGCCGTGATCACCGCCTCCTCCTCCTGGCCCTTCGCTGTCACGACGATAACGGGAATCTCCCGCAGGTGCTCGTTGGCCTGCATGTGCTCAAGCACGGTATAGCCGTCCACCTCTGGCATCAGGAGGTCCAGGATGACGGCGTCAGGGCGATGCTGGCGCAGCAGGTCCAGCGCCTGGGCCCCGCCATAGCCCCGCCACACCTGGTAGGGGCGGGGGGCGACCTGCACCATGCGGACCAGCAGGCGCACCACCTCCGGATCATCGTCCACGATCAGCAAGCTGCGCACGTTCCTGCCCAGATGACTCAACGCCGTCAGGAACTGATCTCGGGTGACGGGCTTGACCAGGTATGTGATCACCCCCGGCAGACGGTCGCCTCTCGTCCCGCCGCGTAGCGTGCAGACGACCACGGGTATGTTGGGGAGCCCCTCGCGGGCCTGTCGAAGTCGAATCCAGCCCGCCTCTCCAGAGGAGGAGATCACGACCAGGGCGTGGACGGGCTCATGGGCTGCCAGCTGGCGGGCCTTGTCCTCGTCGGCGGCGTGGAGAACCCGATAGCCGTCCAGATATCTGGCGAACAGGCGGGCCGTCCCAGGCTCCGGGTCTATGACCACCAGGGTTCTCTGTCCCTCCTTGCTGGGGAGCAATTGAGCCCAGCTCTCCCATTCGGGCCGCAGGTTGCTGATGACCAGCTCCTCTCGCAGGGGGAGGCTGAAGAAGAAGGTGGCGCCCTGCCCCGCCTTGCTCTTCACCCACATCCGTCCCCCGTGCAGCTCCACGAACTTCTTGCTGATGGCCAGTCCCAGCCCGCTACCCCCCACGCGACGTCGGATCGACCCATCCAGCTGACGGAATTCCTCGAAGACCTTCGGCAGATCCTCCTCTGCGATGCCGATGCCGGTATCGGCCACGGCTACCGTGACCTCATGATCGTTGGAGGTGACGGTGATGGTCACGCCGCCCTCATCGGTGAAGCGAACGGCGTTGTTCAGCAGGTTGATCAGCACCTGGCGGATCCGTGTGCGGTCAGCCTGGACGATGGGGAGGTCCTCTGGGGCCTCGACGGTCAGGGAGAGCCCTTTGCTCTCGAACAGATGGATCACGGTGGCGGTGGCTTCCTCGATCACTTTCAGGATGGAGATGGGCTCCTTGACCAGTCCCATGCGGCCGGCCTCGATCTGGCTCAGGTCCAAAACGTCGTCGATCAGATTGGAGAGATGCTTCGCGTTGCGGTAGATGGCCTGCACGTCGCCGCGATAGGCCGGGGGAAGTGGCTCGCCGTAGGTATGAGGCGCCAGCGCCATCATCTCGCTGAAGCCGATGATGAGGTTAAGCGGGGTGCGAAGCTCGTGGCTGATGTTGGCGGCGAATTCCGCCTTGAGGCGGCGGGCCTCATCCGCCGCCCGGCGGGCCCGTTCCAGCTCGATGGCCATGGTCTCCAGGCGTCGATAGGCCAGATCGAGGTCCTTTAGCGTGCGGCTCAGCTGACCCCTGTGTTCTCGCAGCGCCTCGCTTTGCTCCCGGGCGCGCTCGTAGCTTACCCAGGCCCAGTGCAGCGTCATGCGCAATGGGTACATGGCGATCCATAGCAGCAGCGCCATCAGCCAGGAGAAAATCGCCGTCTTCCACACCACGGATAGCGGGATGAAAGAGGGGGGAAGCACCTGGGTGCTGATGACGAGGGCCGCGGAGGTCAGGGCTGCCGTTAGAAACCCCATGGCGGGACTCATGAGCAGGCCGGCGATCCCCACCACCAGGGCGAGCAGCAGGAGAAAGGAGGGATCGGCGTGAACCCAGGCGGCCAGGATGATGCTCAGCGCCACCCCCAACACATATATGGTGGTTGCCGAGGGAAACCCACGGCGCTGTAGCAGCCATTGGGCGAGCAGGCTGGAGGCCGTTAGGACGATGGAGCCGCTCCATGCCGCCGGGTTGGTGAGCTCCAATACCGCTCCCAGGTAGGCGTACCACAGGACACCGATCACGATGCTGGCTGCGATCAGCCGTCGCAGCGCGTTGATCCGCAGCCACAGGATGTCCTCGTAGTATGGCCATTTTGCTGAGCCTTGAGGAGATGTCGGTATGACCATAGGGGCCTCCTCAATCTTCCGCCTGGGGTATCGGGTTCCCGGGGAGAATCGGGGCGGGGAGCGGACAGCCGGCAACCCCGTGATCACATGTTCTCAGGTCGCGTTCGGTCTCCACGGCGGATCTCCCGCAGCCGGTTCCACATGCGCTCGACCATGTCCGGGCGCTCGGCCGCCTCATTGCGGATCTGGCCGATATCCTTCGACAGGTCGTAGAGTTGGGGCTCATCCGAGTTCCCCAGCTCGATGCCCGTCGTGGGGCTGACCGCCGGGCCCGGGTACGGCGGGATAAAGGTCCAGTCGCCCTGACGGAGCACGGTCTTTGCGTGGATCCCCTCTGTGATCAGTTCCTCCCGGCCCTCGCGGCTGTCTCCGAGCAGTGCCGGCAGGACATTGAAGCTATCGGGGGCCGCATCGGGGGGCAGCTCTATCCCCACCAGCGCGGCGAAGGAGGCGAGGAAGTCCACGTGGCAGACGATGGCGTCCGTCACGCCCGGCTTCACCCGGCCGCTCCAGCGCAGGATGAAGGGCACGCGGGTGCCGCCATCGTAGAGGCTGTACTTCCCGCCGCGCAGCGGTCCGGCCGGCCGATGCCCATCGCACAGCTCGACGGCCTGATCCTGATAGCCATCATCCAGCACCGGGCCGTTGTCGCTGGAGAAGATGACGATAGTATCCTCGGACAGCCCCAGCCGATCCAGCGTGTCCAACACCTGGCCGACGCACCAATCCATCTCCACGATCACGTCGCCGCGTGGCCCCAGGTCGGTCGCCCCCGCGAAGCGCGGGCCGGGAAGGCGTGGCACATGGGGTTGATGGAAGGCATAGTAGAGAAAGAACGGCCGGTCCTTGTTCTCTTCGATGAAGGATAGCGCTTTATCGAGGAAGACCTCGGCCATCTCCTCGTCAACCCATAGAGCTGACCTCCCGCCGCGCATGAAGCCGATGCGGCTCACGCCGTTGACGATGGTCATATCGTGCCCGTGGCTGGGCTTCATCTTCAGAAGCTCGGGGTGATCGCGGCCGGTGGGGACCTCCGGGAAGGGATTCTCGCTCGCGTAGGACACCTCGATGGGATCCGATGGGTCCAACCCATCCACGCTACGCCCGTCCAGATAGACGCATGGGACGCGATCGTTCGTGGCTGCCATGATGTAGGACATGTCAAACCCGACGTCCAGCGGCGTGTGGGGCAACGGCTTGTTCCAATCCGGATTCCCCTTGCCGATGCCGAGGTGCCACTTCCCGACGACGCCGGTGGCGTATCCCGCCTCGCGCAGCAGCGCGGGCAGGGTTGGAGAGCCGGGCGGGATGATCAGCGGCGCATCGCCCGGCAGGATGTGGGCGTTCGGATTCCGCCACGGGTACGAGCCCGTCAAGATGCTGTACCGGGATGGCGTGCACGTGGCGGCGGTCGCGTATCCCTGGGTGAAGCGCAGCCCCTGGCTGGCCAGCCGGTCGAGATTGGGCGTCGAGATGTGGGTCGCCCCATAGCAGCCGACGTCTCCAAAGCCCAGGTCATCGGCATACATGATGATGATGTTCGGACGGTTCGAGCGGTCGCTCATGGAAGAACCTCCCCTATGCATGAGATCTATTCGCCATTGGACAGGCGCGCCTTCAGCCAGGCGAACGCGGCGACCTGCATCTCCAGATCGAACTTGTGAGGGCCGGGGTAGAATTCTCCGACGTAGTTCTCCGGGCTTCCCACGCTGCGGTAATGCTCGGCGATGCGCCTGTGCGCCGCGCGCATGCCCTCCTCGGTGAACAGCTCGTCGTCGAGATCGTATTGGACCATCAGCGGGGAAGGGGCCCGGCACGCGGCCAGATCGGGCCAGTCGCCATAGCGGGCCCATGTGGCCGGGAAGAACATCCACGTGTGCGAGGCGACGTTGTGATCCAGCAGGCCCTCGTATGTGCTCATCATGCCCACGATCACGGCCGCGGCGATCCGGTCACAGGTGGCCTGCAACAGCGCGGCCCGGCATCCCCCGCCCGACAGCCCGGCGCATCCGATGCGCTCGGGGATGACATCCTCCCGCGTCAGCAGATAGTTCACCGCCACCCGATCCTCGTAGCTGACCACTCCGGCCAGCGTGGTCCCCAGCAGGGAGCAGTACTTCTCCACCAGGTGCTCGTGCAGCGCCGCCGCGGCGTTGTAGAGGCCGACCTCCTCCGGGATTGATGGATCCTGCCACAACGATCGGGCGCTCTCGGCGATTCGTCGTTCCCACTCCGGTATGATCTCCAACGGGAAACGCCGACTGCCCCACAGGAACGTGTCGTGGACGAGCACGACGAAGCCCTCCTGGGCCAGCGCGTTGGCGAAGGCCCGACCGCCGTAGGCCCGCTCGCGATGGCTGATCACCACGGGCTGGGGATCCTCCGGCCCATCCGCGATCTTCTCCTTGCCGTAGAACTTGAACCCGCCGTGGTCGTGCAGAGCGAGCACGGCGGGCAGCGGCCCTGGCGCGTTCGCGGGCTTGAGCACCCAGGCGTGCGTGCGGGGGCCGTACCCGACGGACCAGGACACCTCCTCCCCGACGAGCCCGTCGCGCTCCCATCGACGCTCCATGCGGACATCGGACGGCTGCTCCTCCCCCAGCGAGAATCCCAGGACCTCTCGGATCCTCTGCTGTGTCTCAGGGCCTGGCGGGGCCGGGGGATAGAGCGGGCGAACCCGTCCGGCCGCGGCGACCCAATCGCTGAACACGCCCAGATGCTGGTACACGTTGGTCATTTTCTCCTCCTCGCGTGAGGGTGTGCGGTAGGCCGATCGCGCTGCCCGAAGGGTATGATATGTCAGAACGTCGGGGAGTTCAAGTGATGGTAGGAAACGGAGGAGGGGCGACAGAATATCGCCTTGCACGGCGCGTGGGCTTGATGTATAATGTTCTTGCAGAAACCCTCTTTGTCAGTCCGTCTATCTGGCCACGTGTTGTACATATCTGTGTCCTCCGCTTTCCATATCGTACGGTCCCACGGTAGGTCCTAAGCACATGGTAAGGGGGTGAATCATGGAACTGGGCGGGTATGCAAACCGAGTCGCCTGGATCGACCTGACGAGTGGCGCGGTCGAGTACAGGCCCATCGACAAGGACGATGCGCTCAAGTACATCGGCGGGCGCGGGTTGGGGGTCAAATACGTCTTCGACAACGGTCCACAGGTGGATCCGCTGTCCCCGGACAACATCTTGTGCTTCATGAACGGCCCGCTGACCGGCACGGACGCCAACATGAGCGGGCGCATGGCCATTGTGACCAAATCCCCCCTGACGGGCACCATCGTCGACTCCCACCATGGCGGTTGGTCGGCTGCCCGGCTGAAGTGGGCCGGCTTTGACGGGCTGGTCTTCAAGGGCAAGGCGGAGAACCCCGTCTATGCCTATGTGGAGAATGGCCAGGTGGAGCTGCGGGATGCCAGCGACCTGTGGGGCAAGGGCGTTCATGAGACGGTCAAGATCCTCCAGGAACGGCACGGCGAGGATGATCTGAGCGTCCTCGCGATCGGCCCGGCGGGGGAGCGGCTGGTGAAGTTCGCGTGCTGGATCAACGAGCACGATCGTGCATCCGGCCGAGGCGGCACCGGCTGCGTCGCTGGCAGCAAGAAGCTGAAGGCCATCGTGATCAAGGGGAAGCACGCGGATCGGCCGCGCCCGAAGGATCGAGATGGCTTCCGGGAGGCGCATCGGCGGGCGCTGGCCACCATCATGGACGAGGCGAACGTGACCGCCCCGCGCAAGGGTGGCCTCTCCGTCTATGGCACCAACGTGTTGATGAACATCACCAACAACATGGGCGCTCTGCCGACGCGCAACGCGCAGACGACCAGCTTCGGCGAGAAGGGCGAGAAGATCAGCGGCGAGTGGGTGAAGGAGCACATCCTGGTCAAGAATCCCACGTGCCATGCCTGCCCGGTGGCCTGCAAGAAGGAGGTCGAGGTCAAGGAGGGCGACTTCAAGGTTCATATGGAGAGCCTGGAGTACGAGCCCGCCTGGTCCCTGGGCGCGATGTGCGGCAACGACGATGCCTGCGCCATCGCCTACATGATCGATCGCTGCAACGACTGGGGCTATGACGCCATCGAGATCGGAGACGTGCTGGCCTTGTACATGGAGTACACCGAGCGCGGCTATGCCAACGGCGATGGCCTGGCCTGGGGGGATGCCCATGGCATGGTGGAGCTGATGCGCAAGGTCGCCTTCCGGGAGGGGATTGGCGATATCCTGGCCGAGGGCACGGGCGCTGCCGCGGAGAAGCTCGGACACCCCGAGCTGGCCATGGCCGTCAAGGGAATGGGGATCCCCGCCTACGATCCTCGTGGCTTGAAGGGCATGGGCGTGGCGTACGCGACCAGCAATCGCGGCGCCTGCCATCTGCGCGGCTACACCCCCGCCAGCGAGCTGGGCCTGATCCCGTTGAAGACCGATCCGTTGGCCTGGGAGGGCAAAGGCGAGCTGCTGAAGACCTTGCAGGACCTCCACGCCTTCTCCGACAGCCTGGACATCTGCAAGTTCTCGGCCTTCGCCGAGGGCGCCGAGGAGTACGCCCAGCAGTATTCGACCTTCGTGGGGGTGCCCTTCACCGCGGACGATGTGCTGAAGACGGGCGAACGGATCTACAACCTGGAGCGGTACTACAACAACCTCAACGGGTTCGACGGCAAGGATGATACGCTCCCGGCCCGCTTCCTGGAGGAGCCATCGCAGGAGCCGGGCTCCAAGGGGCACGTCTGCGAGCTGGATAAGATGCTGGAGGAGTACTATCGGGTGCGCGGCTGGGAGAACGGCGTGGTGCCGGAGAGCAAGCTGAAGGAGCTGGGGATCCTGTGATGACGGTGAGGGCTCAGCGCCGCTGAGCCTCTCGCATGTCCGGAGAAAACAGGGGGCGCACGGCCGTGCGCCCCCTTTCTCTGTCTCGATGGGCTTATCGGCCTGGGGGGAAGATGCTCACCTCATCCCCATCGCGGACGGGCGCCATCAGCCCGCCGACGTACTCCAGGTTGCGCCCGTTCAGCCGGATGTTCCAGTCCCGGCGAGGTCGATATACCCTGTTGACCGTCAGCCAGGGGGTCCCCTGGTCATCCAGGCGATAGTCCCCCTCCCAGCTCACGTCGAATACCTCTTCTCGGGCCTCAGGGAAGTAGTTGAAGAACTTGTGCAGCACGTGCTCGCCGCGCGCCCCCGCGGCGAGGCGCAGGGTCAGTCGCTCTCGCTGGGTGAGCTGTCGCATGCGGCCGTATAGGGACACGGTGACCTGGTACTCCCCCTCGTCCAGGGCCCGGGCGACCCGGTAGCCGGCCATCATCAGATGCAGGTGCATGGAGAGCAGCTTGTTCCACCCCGCCAGCGCTCGGGCGACCGCGGCCGCGTCCCGCATCTCGGCCGCCAGGTAGCTGGCGAAGTTCGCGTGCACCAGGCTGATCGCGCCGGTCACGTAGATCTCGGGGACGTGGATGCGGCGAGGCCCATGCCCGGCATGGTACTTCCCCGCGCGGAACAGGTAACGTGCCATGTCATCGCTCATGTCCAGGCCCAGCGTGCGCGCCAGCCACACGGTGAAGAAGCGACGACGCTCGGCCAGATGCTCCGGGTCGGCCCCCTGTTCCCATCCCAGGATCTCGGCCGTCGCCTCGAAGCGAAGCAGGTGGTCGTAGGCTCCGGCGACCAGCTCCGGACCACGTCGCATCAGGATCTCGACCGTCTGGAGCATGGCGTCCATATCGGCCTGGTTGAGATCCAGGAAGCTTCGCAGGTGATGCCATTGTTCCTCTGGGGTGGCCATCAACCCGGTAAGCTCGATGGGGGAAGCGCTGCCGTTGGTTCTGCTCATGATCACCTCCCGATCCGTTAGCCGCCCGCGCGTAACACCTTCTTCTTCAGCCGGCTCACGACCGCCTCGATGGCCTGGGGCTCGCCGGTGAACGTGATCTCGGTGACGCCCAGCCGGATGGCCCCGATGTGGATGGGATCCCCGGCCGTGATGCGGGCCTCCCAGTCCGGGCCGGCGATGTGTCCGGGCTCGGCCTCCTGGCCTCCGAGGTCCTTCAGATACTCCGCGACCAGCCAGGGGCCGATGCCGCGCAGGCGCAATTTCGTCATCCGCCTCCCACCGGTGGGAACAGGCTCATCTCATCCTGGTCTTCAACGGGGGTGTCCAACCCATCCATGTATTCCAGCAGGCGTCCGTTGAGGAGCACTCGCACGAACCCGGTGGGGTTCCCGTCTGCGTCCCATAACTTCTCGGACAGGGCCGGGTACTGGGCGGTCAGGCGGCGCAGCACCTCGCGCGCCGTGGTCTTCCCGTCGAGATCCAGCGTGATCTCGTCGGTGCCCAGGAGATCTCTCAGTGTGGCGTACACCCGTATTCGCATGATCTGGATCGCCTCTCCGTGCCGTTCCGGCGGTTGGCCTGGCCCTATCATACGCGGCCTTTCCCGCCTGTCAAGTCGTTTTCCGGGAGGCCGTGTATCCTTTCTACGGGGAGTGTTTGGGCGAGGGGGCTTCGCATCGCTCCTGAGAGCTTGCGATGGGCGCCTCGCGGAATCTTCGCTATTTTGGGTGTATCCCGCCGCAGACCGTGCGTTCCTTCTCCGGGATGTTTCACTGGGTGGAACCCAGGCTTGACAAGTTGCCGGTAACGCTATACACTAATTGTGCTGAGCCGTTCGGTTCGTTCGGCGTGATGGAGCCGCCGGTTCGGCCCAACCGCTTCTCACTTCTAGCTGTGCCCACTTTCCTGCCGCTCTTCGTCGGTGGCGTCTGATCGATCCTGGATCATGTCGTTCCGATTGTTTTGTGCTTCGTCGTGGGCATGGCGGGAGAACATTCGCTCCGGGAATCGGGGGGAGATAAAGGGAGCCCTCCGCTGAGCGGGACGCTATCACGTCGTCCGCTGTTTTCCGTCCCCGACTGACCACTCTCCCGGCGCTGGAGGTGATTCGTCCGGGCCCGGGTGGGGCGATCGGGAGGGTATGCTCTGAGGTTCAGGCCCTTTCAGCCCCCCGGGAAGTGAACGGTGATGATAACGGTACCTTGTCCCACATCGTTATGCTTCTTGTGGTGTTCCTCGTGTCCACTGAGCGCGATGAGATCTCAAAGGCAGGGGCGAACTCCCCCTCTCATAACTGATGAGATGACTCGCCCCGATCGTATCCGGCTGGAATACATGTCGTGTCCTGATTCCATCCTCGGATAGCGGGAAGGAGGTGATGCCTGCGGGTGAGGGATTCATGGCATTGCCGTCGATGGGAGGTTGCGTCGTCGCAACCTCATCCCCGATGTACCCCCGGTTGTATATCGATCCGGAAGAACCACACAGCCCTTTTCAACAGAGAAGGAGGATCGGACCATGTTGCGTCGTAATGCTGTCCTGTTGCTGTCCCTGTTGGGCATCCTGGTCTTGGTGATCAGCGCCTGTCAGCCGATGGTGACTCCGGCTCCGGCGGCCCCAAAGGAGGAGGCTGCCCCGGCTGAGGAGGCGAAGCCTTTCGAGGGGGTCGAGGTCAACATCGTCACCTTCACCGGGCCTCAGATCGCTGAGCCGTTGCAGCGGCGGGCTCCGGATTTCCAGGAGTTGACCGGCGCGAAGATCAACGTCATCACCGTCCCCTTCAGCGATCTCTACCAGAAGATCCTGACCGACTTGGCGACGGGGACGAACAGCTTCGATGCCTTCGTGTTCGCCCCGCAGTGGATGGTGGACTACATCATCCCGGGCTACCTGGAGGATCTGACGGACCGGGTGAAGGCGGACGAGGCGTTGCAGTGGGAGGACATCGCCCCCTTCTTCCGCAACTTCAGCGCCACCTATGAGGGCCGCATCTATACGATCCCGCTGGATGGCGACTTCCAGATGGCCTACTATCGGAAGGATCTGTTGGAGCAGGAGGGCCTGAACCCGCCGGAGACCTGGGAGGACTACCTGAACATCGCGAAGACCTTCCACGGCCGGGATCTGAACGGCGATGGTGAGCCGGACTACGGGTCCTGCATCTCCAAGAAGCGCAACGCGCAGGCCTACTGGATGGTGTGGTCGGTGGCGGCCGGGTTCCTGCAGAGCAAGGGCACATCTCAGGGCTCCTTCTTCAACACCGAGACCATGGAGCCGCTGGTCAACAACGATGCGTTTGCCGCGGCGCTGGACGTGTACAAGGAGACCACCAATTACGGGCCGCCGGATGAGCTGAACCTGGATGTCGGCGACACCCGTGCCCTCTTCACCTCCGGTCGCTGCGCGCTCTCCATCGACTGGGGAGACATCGGCACCCTGGCCATCGACCCGGAGACCTCCAAGGTCATCGACAAGGTGGGTGCGGTGATCCTGCCCGGCACGACCAAGGTGTTGAACCGGGAGACCATGCAGTTTGAGGAGTGCAACGAGGAGCTCTGCCCGTACGCGGTCAACGGCGTGAACCACGCGCCGTACGCGGCCTTCGGCGGCTGGTCCGGTGCGATCAACGCGGCCGCGGATCCCAAGGTCAAGGATGCGGCCTACGCCTTCTTGTCCTACATGAGCCAGCCGGCGCAGGCCAATGTGGACGTGACCATCGGGAAGACGGGCTTCAACCCCTACCGCATCTCCCAGTTTGAGAACCTGGATCTGTGGATCAAGGCTGGCATGAGCGAGCAGGCCGCCAAGGACTACCTGGGCGCCATCAAGGCCAGCCTGGAGAGCCCCAACATGGTGCTGGATCTCCGCATCCCGCAGAACCAGCGGTATCAGCAGATCGTGTTGGACAAGGCGATCTCGCAGTTCCTGGCCGGCGAGCTGACCAAGGAAGAGACGATGAAGCAGATCTACGACGGCTGGGAGGAGATCACCAACGAGATCGGCCGTGAGTCCCAGCTTCAGGCCTATCGCGCCAGCCTGGGAATCACCAAGTAAGTCAGGTTGAAAAGTTCGCCTATGCAAGTAACCAAGTCTACTCAAGGCCCGGCCCAGGCTGAGCCGGGCCTTGAGTCTCCTGTTGTGGTGATGGGGCGTTCGGAGAGGATGGTCGCGTGGCTGGAGCGCGTGGCCAGTGCCTCCTTCCTGATGCCCAGCGTGCTGGTGATCCTGTTCCTCTCCATCTTCCCCCTGGTCGTGTCCCTGTATCTTTCCCTGGCACGGCTGCAGTTCGTCAAGGGGGGATTCAAGATCACCTTCGTTGGGCTGGCCAACTATCGGAAGCTGTTCGTCGGCAGCGAGAAGACCCACTTCCTGGGCGTGCTGGCGGATCCGTCCCCGTTGGGGTGGCTGGTGTTCGTCGCCGTCGTGGCGGGGCTGGTCCTGTCGCTGGTCCGCTACGCCCGCAGCGAGGGGGCTTCGGCCCTGGGCTTCTTCTGGCGTTTGGTGGCCAGCGTGATCACGGGCGCGGGGGTGTGGCTGTTGGTGCGGTCGCTCAGCCCCGGTGGCCGCCCGGGGACCCTGGTGGTGACGCTGATCTATGTCTTCGGTGGCGTGACCATCCAGTATATCCTGGGACTGGTCCTGGCGCTGCTGTGCATCCAGCAGATCCCCGGCCGCCGCTTCTTCCGCGTCGTCTTCCTGCTGCCGATGATGATCACGCCGGTGGGCATCGCGTACATGTTCCGCATGCTGACCGACTTCACCAAGGGGCCGTTTACGCCGATCTGGCGGGCCTTTGGGTTGGCGGAGACCTCGTGGGTGAACAACCCGTGGACCGCTCGCGCCGCCGTCATGATCGGTGATATCTGGCAGTGGACGCCGTTCATGTTCATCGTCCTGTTGGCGGCGCTGGAGAGCCAACCGATCGAGCCCATTGAGGCCGCCCTGGTGGACGGCGCTGGCCGATGGCAGATCTTCCGGCACATCACGCTGCCCAGCGTCCTGCCGGTCAGCACGACCTTGATCTTGATCCGGCTCATCGAGGCCTTCAAGATCATCGATCTGCCCAACGTGTTGACGAACGGGGGGCCGGGTACCGCCACCGAGTCGTTGACGCTGCAGGCCTTCATGACATGGCGTACGCTCGATATCGGCGGATCGGCCGCCGTCGCCTATATGCTGCTGTTGGTGGTGACGTTCGTCGCCCTGGTGACCGTGAATATCATCCGGCGTCGGGTGGTGGAAGCGTTATAGCGATGAGCTGTTGAGGGCCGGTTATGTTCAAATCCACGCGTTGGCATCGCTGGAACTTCTCGCCTTTCGTCCCTTCCCCGTTGGGGATGGTCTTATCCTATATCGTCCTGGGGATCTGGTCCTTCGTGGTCCTGTTTCCGCTGTATTGGCTGCTGATCACCTCGTTCAAGCTGCCGATCCACGTGAACGATGGGCCCGTGTACCTTCCCTTCATCGACTTCAAGCCCTCGTTGCACGCCTGGCGGTATATCTTCGTCGATCTGCGCAACGATACATTGCGCCCGTACGCGAATACCGTCATCGTGGGGTTGACCAGCTCGGTGTTGTCGCTGGCGCTGGGCACGGCGGCCTCGTACGCTCTGGTGCGGTTTGAGTACCAGCCGCGCATCGGGACGATCCTGCTGTTCATCGGCTGTATGATCCTGGCCATTGTGGCGATCACGCTGGGCGTCCCCTGGCAGGTGGCCGTGGTGGCCTCCATCGCCGTGTTCCTCCTGCTGGCGCAGACCATCGGCAAGCGCTTCCGACGCCATCTGAAGAACGATGACATCGCCTTCTGGATGATCTCTCAGCGCATCCTGCCGCCGGTCGCCGTGGTGATCCCGATCTATATCCTCTTCCAGCGGCTAGATCTGCTGGACACCCGCACGGCGCTGGTCATCACCTACGTGGCCACCAATCTGCCCATCGTGGTGTGGCTGATGCGGGACTACTTCCAGAGCATCCCGATCGAGCTGGAGGAGTGTGCGGCCATCGATGGGGCATCGCCTTATCGCATCTTCTGGTCCATTGTGGTGCCCCTTTCGGTCCCCGGGCTGGTGGCCACGTTCCTGTTCGTGCTGGTCTTCGCCTGGAACGAGTACCTGCTGGCGTTGTTCCTGAGCAGCGCCCATGCCCAGACGCTGCCCCTGACCGTCGCGGCGCAAAACGCTACTCGCGGGCCGCAGTGGTGGTACATGTCGGTGCTGATCCTGATCATGATCATCCCGGTCATCGCCATGGCCATCGCCCTGGAGCGCTATATCGCCCGCGGCCTGCTGGTGGGCGCGATCAAGGGATGATCGCCCCTTCTCTGGATCGCGTTGCGGATGTGTGACGGCCGTGAGACGAACGTGGACTCACGGCCGTCGTTTTGCGTGTTCGATGGGAGCCAGATAGGATACCTCAGGCGATCGCCGATCGAGGGTGTGGCACAGGCTGATGTTGGAATCGGTTGCCCGGGCGGAGATGCCCGGATACTCATGGAGGACGGGCCAGCCACGCGGGGCATGCACCCGAGCTGGGAGACGCCCATCGCGTGGAAGGCCCATGAACATTCAAGCGGAGGGGACAGACGATGTCACCAGCGCGCTATATCCTGGCTCATGATCTGGGGACCACCGGCAACAAGGCGACGCTCTATGATCCTGATGGAGGGGTGGTCGCCCGTACGTTTCACGGCTATGATACTCACTATCCCCATAGCGGGTGGGCGGAGCAGGACGCGACTGATTGGTGGGAGGCGGTGCGGGCCTGTACGCGACGGCTGTTGGCCGAGGCTCGGATGTCGCCGGAGGAAGTGGCCTGCATCTCCTTCAGCGGCCAGATGCAGGGGTGCTTGCCGGTGGATGGACAGGGGCGTCCCTTGCGCCGCTGCATCATCTGGGCCGATCAGCGGGCCGTGGCGCAGGCGGCCCTCCTGGAGGAGAAGCTGGGGATGGAGCGGGTGTATCGGATCACCGGCCACCGCATCAGCCCCACCTATTCTGGCCCTAAGATCGCGTGGGTGCGCGAGCACGAGCCCGATGTCTTCGCCCAGACCCATAAGTTCCTTCACGTCAAGGACTACATCATCTGCCGCCTGACCGGACGCTTCGTCACGGACCGCTCCGACGCGTCCGGGATGAACCTGTATGATCTGGAGAAGGGGACGTGGTCCGATGAGATCCTGGAGGCAATGGAGCTGGATGCCTCCGTGCTGCCGGAGATCCACGACTCGGCGGAGGTGGTGGGCGAGGTCACCCGGGAGGTGGCCGAGGATCTGGGGCTGCGCCCGGGCACGCCCGTGGTGGTGGGCGGAGGCGATGGCGCCTGCGCTACGGTGGGAGCCGGAGCCGTGCGTGAGGGGCTGGCCTACAACTATGTGGGATCGTCCTCCTGGATCGCCTTCACCTCCCCCCAGCCGATCCTGGATCCCGAGATGAAGGTCTTCACCTTCGCCCACATGGTGCCGGGCAAATTCTTCCCCTGCGGCACCATGCAGTCGGCCGGCGGCTCGTATCAGTGGCTCCGGCGCCAGATTTGCACGTCGGAGGAACAGGCGGCCCAGGCGGCCGGTGTGGATGTCTATGAGGTGATGAATCTGAAGGCCGCCCAGTCGCCACCCGGGGCCAACCGCCTGATCTTCCTGCCCTATCTGCTGGGGGAGCGCAGTCCGCATTGGAACCCCCGGGCCCGCGGTGCGTTTGTGGGGTTGACGGTGCAGCATACCCGGGCGGACGTGATCCGGGCCACGCTGGAGGGGATCACGTTCAACCTCAAGCTTATCTTGCAGACGTTCCTGGAGGCCGGAGCCGACATTCGGGAGATTCGGGTCATCGGCGGCGGGGCGAGGGGGCGCTTTTGGCGCCAGCTCATGGCTGACATCTACCGTCTCCCCGTGCTGCGGCCGCGATTGCTGGAGGAGGCGACCTCCCTGGGCGCTGCCGTCGCTGGCGGCGTCGGCGTGGGGCTCTTCCCGGACTTCGATGTGGTCGATCGATTCATCGAGATCATCGATCGACATGAGCCGGACCCGGCCACGGAGGCCGTCTACGAGCGGCTGTTCCCGGTGTTCCAGGCCGCGTACCAGGCGCTCTGTCCCGTTTACGATGCGTTGCAGGAGGCGTGATGCAAGGGGCAGGATGGGGAGTGCAGGATACAGGATGCAAGATGCAGGATACGGGATGCAAGATGCAGGATGCAAGATGCGGGGTGCAGGGTAGGCGATGAGCCATCAGGCGATTGATCGCGAGTATCTGGAGTATCAGTACGGTGATGCTGAGAAGCTGCGGGTTCGCCAGGAGAGCCATGCGCGCTACAGTGAGAACCCGCAGCCTTTCTTCGAATGGATGCTGTCCCACATCGATCCCCGTCCGGGGCTGGTGGTGCTGGATATCGGCTGTGGCCCTGGGGCGTATCATCCGCTGCTGAGCCGGGAGGGGATGCGGATCATCGGCCTGGATCGATCCTTGGGCATGGTCCGAGAGGCGCACCGCCAGGCCCGAGAGCTGGGTCTGGCGGTGGGGGTGGCCCAGGCCGACGCCCAGGCCCTGCCGCTCCCGGACGCCTGCTGCGATCGGGTGATGGCCAATCATATGCTCTATCACGTGCCGGATCGGGTGGCCGCGCTGCGGGAGATGCGTCGGGTGCTGCGGTCGGGCGGCCGGGTGATCCTGGCCACCAACGCGGCCGATTCCGGCAGGCGTCTGCGGGAGCTTCACGCACAGGCGGCTCGTGAGCTGGGATACCGGCCATCGTCCCTCTTCAGCTCCCGGTTCACCCTGGACGACCTGCCGCTGGTGCGATCCGTCTTCCCAACGGCGCAAGTGTACGTGCGGGAGGATGCCTTTCTCTTCCCGGACGTGGCGTCCGCCCTGCGCTACTATGCCAGCGTCGGCGTGGATCTCATCGAGGACATGCCCGCGGATGGCAGCCACCGGGCGGGCTTGCTGCGGTGGATGGAGGCGCGGATCCGGGAGATCATCGCCCGGGAGGGGGTCTTCCGGGTGCCCAAGAGCGCGGGCTGCTTCGTCGCGACAGTCTAAACGGCGGAGGCGGCTATAGAAAGCCGCCTCTACCGTTATCTGGACATGATACGAGCATGTAGCAGGTCCGGTTTCCATACCGGACGCAAGTGAGGGCTTCGAAGATATTCTTGACGGCGATTACGAGGCACACACCTCCCGCAGTCGTTCCATGAAGTAGCTGTAGTTGGCGAAGGAGACATCCGGCGGGATCCCGTGGTCCGGGTGGGGGATGTATCCCCCTTCGTCGATGAGCGGCTTAAGCCGGGCGAGCTCCGCGTCGATCGCCTCCGGCCCCTGTGCCAGTGCTCGCTTGTCCACTCCGCCCCAGATCCGGAGATCCCTGCCGTACTTTCTCCGCACGGCGATCACGTCCATCCCCGCCTGAACCTCGAACGGATACAGGAAGTTGAGCCCCGCGTCCAGCCAGATGGGGATCAAGGGATCGATCATGCCGTCGCTGTCCAGCCCGATGAAGGGGACCCCGCGGGCGGTCAGGAAGTCGACCACGCGTCTGTAGCGGGGAAGCATGTAGCGCCGGGCCATATGGGGGGAGAGGAGAGTGGACGTTTTGAAGGCCATGTCCTCCCAGAAGGCGAAGGCGTCGATGGATACCACGTCCAGGATCTGCCCCATGATGGCGATGATGAAATCGGCGTTGGCGTCCATCATCTCCTCAACGAAGGCGGGATCGTCATAGAAGAGGGTGCACAGGCGTTCCAGCCCGAGCAGGTTGCGCAGGGGGCCGAAGAAGCCGCCCCATCGGTCCGCGATGATGATCAGCGGGTAAGGCCGGGCTCGAGCGGCCCGCAATTGCTCCCGCCAGTCTGGGCCGATGCGCTGGCTCAGGTCCGGCTGCATCCGCTCCTTCCAGAACCGGCGGAAATCCTCCCGGGTCTCCACGGGGAATCGGACGAATTGTGGCATGGAGCTCATCGGGCTGTGCTTGAGCTCCCGCATCAGGATGCCCTCATGGTTCACGTACAGGACATGTGTCTCATCTTCGGCGATGATCTTCCGTTCAAAGGGGGGATGGGGGAAGAACCAGTGGCTGAAGGCCTGTCGTCGGTCAGCTCCCATGTTTAGGTCCATCCGCTCCGGGTCATACCCCTCCCGCTTCCAACGCTCGATGGTCTCCGGCCATCCTCCCCAGGCCCAAAAAGGCGCGTGGTCCACCGGTTGGTAGTTCATGCAGGCGTGAAATCGCTCCAGATCGTTCATGAGCCCTGTCTCCTGGCTGGTTCCATTGGATCCTTCGTCCCCCGCGCCGAGAGAGGCTTACGTTCCCCGTGATGGGTCAAGTCCCTTTTCCCCTCGTTGTGCACGAGAAGCTGTAGAGCACGCCGTTTCCTCGTCCTGAAATCCTGTCCCTTTTCTATCACGCTCCAGAGATCTCGTCAATGGTGGTTGGCGGGATCTTGATGGCGCCATCGGATCTTCAGGATTTCTTAACTTTTCCTTTGCCGCTTCTTTAGGCTTACGCGTTACGTTCGTCCCGGTATCAGCGGAAGAGGGCCATTATGTGTCACATGATCCATTTGTGATTCAAAGGAGGGGAACCTATGAACGGGATACGGAAGATCCTCTCGTTCGCAGCATTCATCTCGCCCGCTCTCTGGGCCGCGGGTTGCGCCCCCGCGCCCGCTCCGCCTCCTCCCGGAGGCTCTGCGGTTGCTCCCCTGCGGGGCGTACTGGTGGGGCCCATCGGGATTTTGTCCTCGCTGTTTATGCTGGCGGTCATCGCCCTGATCATCGTGGCCGTCTGGGCCCTCCTACGTGGAGGCGTGCCTTCGGCCGGGCGCCGAGAGGCTCACCGACTGTCTTCCGCTAAGGAGATCGCCCGAGAGCGGTACGCCCGGGGGGAGATCAGTCGCGAGGAGTATTGGCAGTTGATAAGGGACCTGGAGGATTCACGACGTGCGCAGCCCGCGCAGTGAGATGCGTGGGCGCTAAGGAGGAAGCGATGCCAAAACGGAGGATTTTGCTTGTGGTGGGGTTGTTCGTCCTGGTGGAGGGGCTGTTGGTCGTCTCCTGCGCAGGGACCCCGATGATGGCCCCGGGACCGCCGGGCATGGCCCCCGCGGCTCCACCCGGGGATGCGATGCCGTCCGTGGGAGAAGATCGACCGATGCCGCCGGCCGGCGATGCCGTTGCGCCCCCAGAGGCGCCCTCTCTCGCCCGGCCAGAGGTGGCTAGCCCGGAGTCGGCGGCGGAGAGGGGCGCACCTGTCCTGCCAGCCGAGCAGCCTCTTGCTGCACCTCGCTCTGACGAGTTGCAGATCCAGGCTCTTGGGGAGGAGTCCCCCGCCCCGCCCGCTGGGGTGGAACCGCCTGCGCTGCCGGAGGAAAGCGCGCCACCGGCCCCGTCTGCTGGGGTGGAACCGCCTGCGCTGCCGGAGGAAAGCGCGCCACCGGCCCCGCCCGCTGGGGTGGAACCGCCTGCGCCGCCGGAAGAAAGCGTGCCACCG
>JAADGJ010000015.1 GCA_013152435.1 Chloroflexota bacterium
TATGAAGTTGATCTATCGGGATAAGGTGTGGGAGTTGAAGGGGGGCATGACCGTACGGGATGCCATCTTGAAGGTCGGCTTGAATCCGGAGAGCGTATTGGCGACGCGTGATGGGAAGGTGATCAACGAGGAGGAGATCACCCGGGACGACGATGAGATCAAGCTGGTCGCCGTCATCTCGGGGGGAAGCGATTTCCCCTTGGGTGGATCTCGTTGACTTGTCATCGTCTTTCATCTGGGGTACGCCTGTCGGGTAGGCGTAAGGAGAAGAGGGTATGAGAGGGATGCGGTGTCGGAAGTGTGGCGCCCGTGCCGTGATCAATATGCGGCACCACAAGCTGGCGCTGTGTGAGGACCATTATCTGGAGTGGTTCGTCAACCAGACTCAGCGGGCCATCGAGAAATATCGGATGTTCCGGCGGGAGCATCGGGTGTTGGTGGCCGTGTCGGGAGGCAAGGACAGCCTCAGTCTCTGGGATGTGTTGTTGCGTTTGGGGTATGAGGCGGACGGGTTGTATATCGGGCTGGGAATCGATGACGAGCTGGGCTACTCGGATGTATCCCTGGAGAAGGTACGGGCGTTCCATGCCCGGTACCCGGATCGCCAGTTGCACATTGTGGATATGCGGGAGACGTACGGCGAATCCATCCCGGACCTGGCCCGGCGCACGCGGCGCGGGCGTGGCAAGCCGTGCGCGGTGTGCGGGCTGGCCAAGCGCCACATCATGAACCGGGTGGCGTTGGAGGGGGAATACTTCGCGTTGGCGACCGGGCATAACCTGGATGACGAGGCAGCCGTGCTCTTCCAGAACGTGTTGCACTGGCAGACCGGCTACCTGGCGCGGCAGGCCCCCGTGCTGGAGGAAGGGGAGGGATTGGCTCGGAAGGTGAAGCCGTTGTGCCGCTTCTACGAGCGAGAGGTGGCGGCCTACGCGCTGATCCGTGGCATCGACTACATTTATGAGGAGTGTCCCTATTCGGTGGGGGCTAAGACGATCTATTACAAGGAGCTGCTAAACCAGCTGGAGCATAGATCGCCCGGCGCCAAGCACCAATTTTATCTCCAGTTCCTGGAGGCGCGCCGGCGGGGACAGATCACCTTCGGCGGCGGCAGGGGGGATATCGATTTGCACCCGTGCGAACGGTGTGGACAGCCGACGACGGCGCCGGGGCTGTGCGCTTTCTGTCGTTTGTGGGAGGATCGGCCGGTCCCCGTCCAGCCCGCTTCTGTGGGGGACTCGTGATCTGGGTGGGAACCAACGCATACCGCAGCGGATGGAGGGTTGAGAGCTGACATGGACCGTCCCTACAAATACTTCGATCTGGTGATGGCGCTGTTCGTGACCGTCCTGTTGGTGAGCAACATCGCCTCCTCGGCCAAGATCATCGATTGGGGCGTCTCGTTGTTCGGCCTGCCCCTGGCCTTTGACGCGGGAACCCTGCTGTTTCCCGTCTCCTACATTTTCGGAGATGTGCTCACGGAGGTGTACGGGTATCGGCGCTCGCGGCGGGTGATCTGGACCGGCTTCGCGTGCGCCGCGTTGATGGGGTTGACCTTCTGGGTGGTCGCCCGGCTGCCCGGCGAGGCCTCCTGGGAGGCGTATGCGGGGCAGGAGGCCTATGATGCCATCCTGGGCGGGGTGAGCAATGGTGGCATCATCCTGGCCAGCCTGGTGGCGTATTTCGCCGGCGAGTTCTCCAACTCCTACACGTTGGCGAAGATGAAGATCTGGACCGGCGGGCGGTGGCTGTGGACGCGCACCATCGGCTCCACGCTGGTGGGGGAAGGGGTGGATACCGTGCTCTTCGTCGTGATCGCGTCCGCCTTCGGCGTCTTCCCCTGGTCCGTGGCGCTGAGCATCATCGTCTCCAACTACATTTTCAAGGTGGGGATCGAGGCGTTGTTCACCCCGCTGACCTATCGCGTGGTGAACACGCTGAAGCGGGTGGAGCGCGAGGATTACTTTGACTATGACACGAACTTCAACCCGTTCCATCTCGAAGGGCTGCAGCCGTGAATGATATACAGGATCTGTTGCCGGGGCCGGAGGAGCTGCCGGAGGATCATCGATCCGGCTTCGTGGCCGTCATCGGGCGCCCCAATGTGGGCAAGTCCACGCTGATGAACGCCTACCTGGGGCAGAAGGTCGCCATCGTCTCGCCGAAGCCCCAGACGACGCGCAACCGCCTGCTGGGGATCCTCACCCGGCCGGATGCGCAGATCATCTTCGTCGATACGCCGGGGATTCACAGGCCCAAGCACAAGCTGGGCGAGTACATGCGGGAGCAGGCCCTCATCGCGATCCCGGATGCGGATGTGGTGCTGTGGCTGGTGGACGTCTCCGTGCTCCCCACGGAGGAGGACGAGGAGATCGCTGATCTGCTGGCGAGGCGCAGGCACTCGGCGCCGCTGGTCATGGGCATGAACAAGGTGGATCTGCTGGCGCCCGAGGATGTGCCGGATCGGACGGCGGTCTACCGGGAGTTGCTGGCCCGGGCGGCCCCGGAGCAGCTCGATCCGCCCTGGATGCTGATCTCGGCCGTGCGCGGCGATGGCCGTGATGAGCTGTTGGACCTGTTGATTTCGCTGTTGCCGCTGGGGCCGCGCTACTACCCGCCCGATCAGATCACCGATCAGCAGGAGCGCTTCATCGTGGCCGAGCTGATTCGCGAGCAGGCGCTGCACCATCTCCGTCAAGAGGTCCCGCACGGGGTCGCCGTCGTGGTCGACGAGTTCAAAGAGCGCTCGGCCGAGATGACCTATATCAGCGCCACTATCTATGTGGAGCGAGACAGCCACAAGGGGATCGTCCTGGGGCGTGAGGGCAGCATGTTGAAGCGTATCGGCCAGGCGGCGCGACAGGAGATCGAGCAGCTCTTAGGGACCCGGGTCTACCTGGATTTGTGGGTCAAGGTGCGGCCACGCTGGCGGCGCGATGAGAAGGCGTTGCGCTATTTGGGTTACCCCCTGCCGCGTACACGCAAGCGGAAGTAGCGTCCCCGGCGGCGTATCCGGCTTCCTCCTGGGTGTCGCCGGGTGGTCATCCATCCCCCAGATCCTGCACCAATAAAGGATGCACTCTCTATCTCCCGCATTGCACCGACCCGTAGGGTCTGCTATAATGGGCTCACCTGCGCCTGACGGGGTGCGGCTCACGGCTGATCGGGATCCTGCGGATCCCCGTGGATCGAATGCTCACCTCGGCCCCTTATTCCTCCTCTATGAGGGGCCGCCACCGTTGTAGTTTCTCCATGGGATAGGTGTGGAAGATGAAACGATACCTGTGGCGCCTGATCATCATGCTCGTCGTCGTGGTGGTCGTGTTCGCCTTGTATCGCCGGTTGACCATTGGGCCTCCACCGTTGACCCCCTTCCTGGAGTCGCCCTATCCTCTCAATCTGGCCCATCGGGGCGGCGCGGCCCTGGCGCCGGAGAACACGATGGTGGCCTTTGAGCGGGCATTGGCGTTGGGAGCGGATGGCCTGGATCTGGATGTGCGCGCGTCCCGGGATGGGGAGCTGGTGGTCATCCATGACGAGACCGTGGATCGCACAACCGACGGCACCGGCCGGGTGTCTGACATGACGTTGGCCGAGCTGCAGGCGCTGGATGCGGGCTACCGATACTCCGTCGATAACGGCCAGACCTTTCCCTATCGAGGGCAGGGGGTGAAGATCCCGACATTGCGGGAGGTGTTGTCGGCTTTCCCGGATGCGCGGGTCAACATCGAGATCAAGCAGGTGGATCCGCCTATCGAGAAGGCGCTGGCGGATCTGATCCTGGAGATGGGCGCGCAGGAGCGGGTGATGGTGGTGGCCGCGGATGGCGACGTGATCGAGCGGTTCCGCCACCTGGCGCCGGATGTGGCGACGGCGGCGGCGAGGGGCGAGGTCACGTGGTTCTACTGGATGCAGCGGCTCCGGCTGGACGCCTTCTACCGCCCCACGGCCAGCGCGTTGCAGGTGCCGGAGCGGTCGGGGGATGTGGTGTTGGTGACGCCCAGGTTCGTGGAGGCCGCCCACGCCAGGGGGATGAAGGTGATCGTGTGGACGGTGAACACGCCCGATCGCATGCGGCGGCTGTTGCAGATGGGCGTCGATGGGATCATCACCGATCGCCCAGACCTCCTGCGCCAGGTGCGGGCAGAGGTTGCCTATTAGCCCATGGGATGCTTTTCCCTGTTCTCCAGCATGTCCCTTGATCTTTCGTTGAGCAGGCAGGAGGCAGGGGGCAGATGACCCGCCGGGGCGCCCGTGCGAGGGAGAATCCCCGGCGATCTGAGGTTTTTGTGATGCTGCCTGACGTTTGGACCGGATAGGTTTCCGTTCTCCACTTGGGAGGTGTGAGCATGCTGGTCGGTGAGCGAATGCGTCGAGATCCCGTGACGGTGACCGAGGACGTGGGGATCGGCGAGGCGCTGCGTATCATGCGTGAGAACAAGATCCGTCGCCTGCCGGTGCTTGACCGGCATGGCAAGCTGGTGGGGATCGTCTCCGAAAAGGACCTGTTGCACGCTTCCCCATCGCCGGCGACCTCGCTGGACATATACGAGTTGCATTACCTGCTGTCGAAGTTGACGGTCAAGAAGGTGATGACCTCGCCGGTGGTCACGGTGGATGAGCAGACGCCGTTGGAGGAAGCCGCTCGCATCATGGCGGACAATCGGATCGGCGGGCTGCCGGTGGTTCACGGCGATGAATTGGTGGGGATCATCACCGAGACGGATCTGTTCAAGATCTTCCTGGAGCTGCTGGGCGCGCGCGATTCGGGCGTGCGTCTGACGCTGGAGGTGCCCGATCGACGGGGATTGCTGGCCGATTTGACCAGCGCGATCGCGGGCATCGGCGGCAACATCATCAGCCTGGGAACGTTTGCCGGCGATGAGCCGGGCACGGCGTTGATCACGGTGAAGGTATCCGATGTCTCCGAGCAGGCCCTGCTGGAGGCCATCTCGCACATCGATGGAAAGGTGATCGATATCCGGACCACGTGAGTCGGGAGCTGGTTCATGGATGGGCGTCGACGCCCCTGCGCAGAGCGGGGGCGTTCGTTGTCAACGGGGCGCTCGCCGGTTCCGGTGGCGCCGAGGATCGTTCGTGTGGTGGATAGAGGAGAACGCGCGTCATGGAAGTGAGGTTGTTGGGGTACACGAGGTTCAACCCTGCGCTCTCCGCCGCGTCGGACCTGGGCGATGTGAGCACGATGCTGGAGTCCTCCGTGGGGACGGAACAGGAGCGTTTGGCGGAGTTCGCAGCTCGCGTATGCTATCGGTCGACGGATCGGATGGGACACAACCCCGCGTTCATTCAGGCGCGTGTGCGCGAGGGACACGAGGACGTGATCGAGCACGTGTCATTCGTCGTGCACGTGACCGATGTGGATGAGGGAGATGTCCTCCAGGTGGACGGCCCGGTGCGGTGGCGGATGGTCAATCGCCATCTGGAAGTGACGCCCCGGGGGGACGGCTGGGTCGTCTCGGGGAACGCTCGCGTCTGGCTGGATCTGTTCCGTAGGGGGCTGGCCTTAAGCGTGTTGCCGCTGGTGCAGCCCCTCGCCCCCTCGTTCTATGCGGAGTTGGCCACGCCGGAGGAGAGCGCATGAAGGTGACTCTGTTGGCGTATACTCAGCCGTTGATCACGGATCCGGACCTGGCCCGGGATCATAACACGGCGACCTTCCTGATCGAGGGGGTCAGCCGGGCGGCCACGCACCAGATCGTCCGCCATCGTCTGGCCAGCATCTCCCAGGAGAGCCAGCGCTATGTCTCCCTGGACAAGGGGGGATGGGGGTTCATCGTGCCGCCCGAGGTCGATGGGAACCCGGAGGCTAGGGAGATCCTGGATCAGGCCTGGGAGGACCTGACCGAGGCATATGAGAGGCTGCGGAAGTTGGGGATCCGCAAGGAGGATGCCCGGTTCCTGTTGCCCAACGCGGCGGAGACCCGGTTGGTCATCTCCATGAACTTCGCCGCCTGGCGGCACTTCTGCCGGCTGCGCTGTGACAAGGCGTCCCAATGGGAGATCCGGGCGGTGGCGTTCGAGATCCTGCGCCAGCTCCACGGGCTGGTCCCGGCCGCCTTCCAGGATCTGTACAATACCTTCTTACGCGACACGTAATACGCAACACGCAACACGCAATACGCAGCACGCAACACGCAGTGCGCAATCCGTGTTTCGTATCGCGTATTATGTGTCGAACACCACCGTGGCCTCCCAGCCGTCGGGCGTCTTTTGCACGCTGAGGTTGTGGTAGGTCACGGCTTTGATATGCGCCCGTTCCCCGTAGCCGGGGACGCCGCCGATCCGGGCTCTGATGCGGGTCTCCGTCGCCTCATCGATGACGAAGCGGGTGTAGGATTCTCCCGTCGTCTCCGACTGGTAGAGCAGCTCGCTTAGCCAGGTGACCAGGAGCCCCTCTCGATCTGGGGCCTCCACCTCGATCTCGCGCCAGACGTGAGGATCCGCGGCCATGTCCACCTCCTCCATCGCATACATGGCGGCCCCCGCCTGGCTCAGCAGGTCGGCGAAGTCCCGGCCGAAGATCCGGATGCTCCAGTCGGCCGTGTGTTCGATCTCCTCGAAGCGCGGCGGCTCCGGCGCCAGCGCCCGGCGTGTGTTGGCGATGTCCTGCTGGACCTGAGCGATCAGGTCATCCACGTGGGCGAACCGCCGCTCCGGGCGCAGACGAAGCACGAACTCCAGGCGCACCGTCGCGTCGTAAAGATCCCCTTTGAAGTCCAGGATGTGTGCCTCCACCGTGGGATGCCCGTTGTCGAAGGTGGGGCGCACGCCGATGTTCGTGGCGGCCGGGAGACGCCGGCCGTCGACATGGCACCAGGTGGCGTAGACGCCGTGAGCGGGGATCAGGCGCTCCGGCGGCACATCCAGATTGGCGGTGGGCAGCCCGATGGATCGACCCCGCCCGGCCCCCCGGATGACCTTCCCCTCCAGCCAGTAGGGACGGCCGAGCATCTGCCTGGCCAGATCCACGTCGCCGTTTGCCAGGATACGACGGATATGCCCGCTACGCACCTCTCGTCCGGCGATCTGGATGGGCTGGATCACCTCCACGGTGAATCCCATCTCAGCGCCCAGTTGCCGCAGCCTCTCCACATCGCCCTCTCGGTTTCGCCCCAGGGCGAAGTCGGGCCCCACCCACAGGCGACGGAGGCCCAGATGATCCACCAGCGCCTGCATGAAGGCGGCCGCCGTCATGCGGGCCGTATCCTTTGTGAAGGAGTAGATGACCACGAAGTCCAGGCCGAGCGACTCCAACAGGGTCAGCCGCTCGTCCAGGGTGGTCAGGTAGGCCAATGGGGTGTGGGGCCGCAGCACTTGAAGAGGGTGGGGGGTAAACGTGAGGGCCCCCGCTGTGCGGCCCGTCTCTTGTGCTGCGGCCACCAGCTGCTCGATCAGAGCCTGGTGGCCTTTGTGAACACCATCAAAGTTCCCGATCGTAAGCTCACATCCGTTCGGCGCGATCCCGTCTGGTAATCCTCGGTAGATGTTCATATGTCGATGTTCAACCCAGCACTTTATGTGGTCGCCAGACGTCGCGTTCGGCGTCGAAGCGAAGGATGGCGATGAGATCCCCCTCTGGGGAGATCCCGGCTGCCAGCGCCTGATCGGCCCCTGTGGGCCCGGGTACCGGTCGACCGAAGCGCACGGCCTGCGCGTCCTGTGCGGATAAGGGGATCTGAGGCATATCCCTCACCGCCTCGATGAGGGGGAGCACCCGCTGTCGCCATTCGCCGGTCGCGATCAGCGGCTCCAGATCGGGCAGGGGGATGGCCTGATCCTCCGTGAACGGGCCGGAGGCGGTACGTCGCAGGTCGACCAGGTGGGCGCCGCATCCGATGGCCTGCCCCAGATCGTGGGCCAGGGAGCGGATATACGTCCCCGCGGAGCAGGCGATCTCCAGTGACAGGTCGGGGGGCGCCCACCGGAGCAGGCGGATCTCGTGGATGGTCACCTGTCGTGAGGGCAGAACGATCTGCTCGCCCCGACGCACCCGGCGATGTGCGGGCGTTCCGGCAACCTTCACCGCCGAGTAGGCGGGGGGACGCTGCGTGATCGTGCCCTGGAACGCGCGCAAATAGGCGGATAGCTCCTCCTCCGACAACGTTGGGACGGGCTTCCGCTCGACGACCTCCCCCTCGGCGTCATACGTGTCGGTGACCTCGCCCAGGCGGATGGTGGCCCGGTAGCGCTTGTCATGTCCCTGCAGATACTCGGCGAGGCGGGTGGCCCGGCCCAGGCACAGGACCAGGACCCCGGTCGCCAGGGGGTCCAGAGTGCCGGCATGCCCGATCCGGCGTTGCCCGATCAGGCGACGCACCCTGGCGACCACGTCATGCGATGTCCACCCGGCCTCTTTGTCTATGATCAGCAGCCCGTGGACCATCGGTGATCGTCGATGTGTGCTCACCCGCCACCCTGGTGCTTCAGCGATTCTTCCAGTGCGGCCAATACGCGCTCCTGCGCCTCCTCCAGGGGGGCCTGGATGACGCAGCCTGCGGCCTGGGGGTGCCCGCCGCCGCCCAATGCCAGGGCAACTTGGCTGACGTCGAACCCGGGTTTGGCGCGCATGCCGACCTCGATCTTGTTGTTCTCCCGCTCCGTGAAGACAACGGCGACGTCGGCCTCATTGGCGGAGACCAACACGTTCACCAATCCCCCGTCCCCGTTGTCGTTGACGCCCGTCTCCTCTCGCATCTTCCGGGTGACCACGCTCCAGAGGATACGCCCGCGCAGCTGCATCCGTGGCAGCGCCATGCCCCACAGGCGCAGGACGGCCAAAGGCTTGCGATTGAGCGCCTGGTCCGTGACCAGGTTCAGGTCGGCGCCCGCCTCCATGAGGCGTGTGGCGATGGCCAGGCTGCGGGGCGTCGTGTTCGACGTGCGGAAGCCACGCGTGTCCGTGACGACGCCGCATAGAAGGCACTGGGCGGTCTTAAGGTCCAGCGGAGCGCCCAGCTTCTCGATCAGCTCATAGATCATCTCGGCGGTGGCTGCGGCCGTCGTGTCCACCCAGTTCACGGAGCCGAAGTACAGGTTCGTGACGTGATGGTCGATCACGATCGTCGGCACGTCCATCTCTTGCACGCGTTGCCACGGCGGCCCCAGCCGCTGTGGGTCCGAAGCGTCCAGCCCGATCACCAGGTCGAAGGAGTCCTTGGCCTCCCGGACGATGTCCTGGTGGCCCGGCAGGAAATAGAACGGCTGCGGGACCGGATCTGCGCAGACGAGAGTCGGGCGTTTGCCCAGGGCGCGCAGTGCCCACCCCAATCCCAGTAGCGATCCGATAGCATCCCCGTCCGGTGAGATATGCGTGATGACCAGGATGCGATCCGCTTTTTCGATGAGTGCGAGGATGCGTGAATCCATGGCTCTAGGTTTCTTCTCCTGCTTCTGCTTCCTGCTCATGTAAGCTCTCGATGATCTCGTCAATGCGCCGTGCTCGCGCCAGCGTCTCGTCGATGTGGAAGGTGAGGGCGGGCACGTACCGCAGGATCACACGGCGGGCCAGTTCACGGCGCAGATAACCGGAGGCATGCCCCAGCGCCGCCAGGATGTTGGGCTCATCCTCCGGGGTGCCCAGGTGGCTGACGTACACATGCGCGTGGCGCAGATCCGGGCTGACCTCCACCGCAGTCACGGTGACGAATTCCAGGCGCGGGTCATGAAGCTCCAGCGCGATCATCACGCCGAGCTCTTCCATGAGCATATCCGCTACTCTACGTTGTCGACGAGTTGTGCTCATCATCGTATCCGTTTGCACGTCTCGGGGGTGAGCCTCCCCGGCCGCAATCGGCCGGAAAGCTCACCTGCCCGTGCTTTTCATGCCTCCACCAGCTGTTCCACCCGGCAGAATTCCAGGATGTCCCCTTCCTCAAAGTCGTCGAAGCCCTCCAGGGCGATGCCGCACTCGAAGTCCTGTCGGACCTCGGTCACATCCTCCTGGAACCGCTTGAGGGAGGCGACACGTCCCTCGTGGATCACCGTGCCCTGGCGCTTGACGCGCACCAATGCGTTCCGGGTGACCACCCCATCCGTGACGTAGCAGCCGGCGACTTTGCCGCGCCTCGGAATGCGGAAGACCTGGCGCACCTCTGCATGTCCGATGACGATCTCCTCGAACTCGGGCTCCATCATGCCCTTCAGAGCCCGTTCGATATCCTCGATGAGATGATAGATGACGTTATAAAGACGGATCTCCACGCCCTCGGCCTCGGCCATCCGGTGGGCGGCTGCGTCCACGTTGACGTTGAAGCCGATGACGATGGCCTTGGAGGCGACGGCCAGCATGACATCTGACTCGCTGATGTTGCCCAGACCTTGATGCAGGATCCGCAGCTGCACTTCCTCGCGATCCTCGTTCAGCCGTTGCAGCGAGTTGACGATGGGCTCCAGGGAGCCCTGGACGTCGGCCTTCAGGATCAGGTTCAGATCCTTGACCTCGCCCGCCTGGACCTGGCTGAAGATGTCCTCCAGGCTGACGGCTTTGGTGGTGGGCTGGCGCTCCCGCTGTTGTCGCTCCTCCGCGCGCTGGGCGGCGATGGATCGGGCGGTTCGCTCGTCGCTGACCACCTCGAAGATCGCCCCCGCCGGTGGGACGCCGGAGAGCCCGGTGACCTGCACGGGGGTGGCGGGTGTTGCCTCCTTGACGTTCTTGCCGTGCTCATCGAACATGGCGCGCACCCGTCCCCACACCTCGCCGACGACGAGATTGTCCCCGACGTGCAGGGTTCCATTCTGCACCAACAACGTGGCCATGGGGCCGCGTGTGCGGTCCAGCCCGCTCTCGATCACGGTGCCCATGGCCGGCCGGTTCGGGTTGGCCTTCAACCCTTCCAGCTCGGTGACCAGCAGGATGTTCTCCAGCAGCTCCTGCACGCCCTCTCCCATGGTGGCGCACACGGGCACCATGATGGTGTCGCCGCCCCAGTCCTCCGGCACCAGTCCCAGATCCGCGAGCTGCTGCTTGACGCGCTCGATGTTGGCGTTGGGCTTGTCGATCTTGGTCAGGGCCACGATGATCGGCACGCCGGCGGCACGGGCGTGATCGAGCGCCTCTCGAGTCTGCGGCATGACGCCATCGTCGGCGGCGACCACCAGGACGACCAGGTCGGTGACCTGGGCGCCGCGGGCGCGCATGGCGGTGAAGGCCTCATGGCCCGGCGTGTCCAGGAACGTGATCTTGCGACCGTCCAGCTCCACCTGATAGGCGCCGATATGCTGCGTGATGCCGCCGGCCTCGCCCTCCACCACATGTGTGTGCCGGATCGCGTCCAGCAGCGTGGTCTTGCCGTGGTCCACGTGGCCGAGCACCGTGACCACGGGCGGGCGCGGCTCCAGATCCTCGGGCCTTTCCGATTCGAGCACCTTCTGCCAGAGGGTCTTCGGGCCGGCCAGCTCCGCCTCCTCCTCGGCGGCCTCCGGCTCCTCGGGCTGGATCGGCTTGACCTCGACGCCCATCTCCTCTCCGACGATGACGGCGGTGTCGAAATCGATGGTCTGGTTGATGGCCGCCATCACGCCAAAGTTCATGAGCACTTTGATCACATCGATAGGGCTGCGGCCCATCATATCGGCCAGATCACGAACGGTGATGGTCTCCGGTATCTCGATCTCCGTCGGCGTCTTGGATTGTTGCTTCTCAGCGTTGGCCACCGCTACAGCCGATTCCTGGGCCTTGGCGTCTCGGCGATCCTGCCGGGCGCGATGGTTCGTGCGCCTGCGAGGCCTTCGTGAGGCACCTCCTCGTCTGCGCGGTCTGTTTTGAGCCATACTCTCTTCTCCTTTCCGTCGGCCGGGCGAGCATAACCTACCGTCCGGGCCCGTGCGGAAGCACAGGCCGACATGGTGTGGCCGACGCGTCGTGCTATCCAGTTTGCCGGAGGGGCCAAGGGAAAAATCGGCCGTGAGGTGGGTGAGAACCCAATTGGCCTATGCGAGGGCGAAAGGGGGGAACCGGGTGTGGAGCTGGATCCTGGATCCTACTCGTGCATGGTCCGTTCCCTTTCGCCCGGCCCGTCTCCGGACTTCCACTCTCGGCGTTTTTGGGCTTGGGCGTCCATGACGTGGCGCCGCACCTCAGGCTGGAGCATCTGCTCCAGCTCCTTGTCCTTCCTGGGTCTCCGCGGGCGCCAGCTCCCTGGCGTATGCCTCCAACATAGCCAGTGCTTCGGCATCAATGTGCGTCTTCAGCGCATGTTCCAACCGTCGCCCTCCGGAGGCCAGGATCTTTTGCCAACACTCCTGTGATCGACACAGGTAAGCGCCGCGTCCGGATCGTTTCCCCGTGGGATCGATGACTACCTCTCCCTCCGGGGTGCGCACGATCCGGACGAGCTCCCGCTTGCTTTGCACCTTGCGACAGGCGATGCATGTCCGTTGCGGTACGTGTCGGCGGCGCATGATCACAACTCGATATGGTTAGAAATCGTAGTCTTCGTCGAACTCATCCCAGGCCTCGGGGGAGCGCTTATGGCGCCGCAGCGCGATCGTCTGCCCCGTCTCCTCGTCGTAGATCAGCCGACGGCGCTTGCTCTTCTTCTTCCGCTTCTTGCGCTTCCCATCCCCGCTCTCCTCGATATCCTCCTCGTCATCGAGCTCCTCGATGTCGTCCAGCACGATATCCAGCTCCTGGATATCCAGCGGGGACTCGGCGGCCTCCTCCGTCGGCTCTGCGGCCTCTGGGATGCTTACCTCTTCTTCCGTCAGATCCGCCGCCTCGGGGGCCTCGACCTCCGGCTCGGCCACCGGGGGCTCCTCGGCGCTGGCCTCCTCAGGCTCCGCCGTGGGCTCCTGGGAGGGCGCCTCGGCGCCTTCCTCCTCGACGACGGACGGTTCGGCCTCCGCTTCGACCGGCTTCAGCGGCGTCAGTTCCTGCCCATCCACCATCACGGCCTCCAGCGCCTCATCGAAGGCGTGCGTGCGAGCGGATTCGTTCTGGCTGGACTGACGCAGGATCTCCTCGGCGACGGCCAACAGATCGCGTTCGCTGCTGGCCTGGATGGCCTCCTCCATGCGGCGTCGCTCGATGGCCAGCCGGTCCAGGCCCTCCTCCGCCGCCTCGGTCTCGCTCTTGATATCGATGCGCCATCCGGTCAGCTTGGCCGCCAGGCGGGCGTTTTGGCCCTCCTTGCCGATGGCCAGCGAGAGCTGATTATCCGGGACGATGACGATGGCCGTCCGGCCTTCCGGCGCCTCCTCCAGGATGACGTCCGAGACCTTCGCGGGGCTGAGGGCGTTCGCGATGAACGTGGCCGTGTCCGAGCTCCACTCCACCACGTCGATCTTCTCGCCGTTCAGCTCGTTGACGATGGCCTGGATGCGCATGCCGCGCATGCCCACGCAGGACCCCACGGGATCCACCCCCGGCTGTAGGGGGGCGACGGCCACCTTGGAGCGTTGTCCGGGCTCGCGAGCGATGGCCTTGATCTCCACGCTCCCCTGGAAGATCTCGGGGACCTCCTTCTCCAGGAGCCGGCGCAGCAGGTTTCGGTGTGAGCGGGAGAGCCGGATGATGGGGCCCCGGTTCCCGCGATGGACCTCCACCAGCAGGGCGCGCACCGTGTGTCCAGGGCGGTAGCGCTCTGAGGGGATCTGGTCCTCCTTGGTCATGGTCCCCTCGGCCCGGTCCAGGTTTACCGTGACCGTGCCGGTGCTGTAATCGACGCTCTGCACCTTGCCCTGGATGATCTCGCCAACGCGCTCCTCGAAGTACTGGTAGACGGTCTCACGCTCGGCCTCTTTGATCCGTTGCAGGATGACCTGCTTGGCCGTCTGCGCGGCGATACGGCCGAAGTTGCTGGGTGTGCTCTCGATCGCCACCCGGTCGCCCAGTTGCGCGTCCGGATCGATCTTGCGAGCCTCCTCCAGCGTGATCTGGGTCCTGGGATCCGTGACCTCTTCGACGACCTCTTTTTGGGCGTAGATGCTGATCGCCCCCGTCTCGGGATCGATGCGCGCGACGACGTTGGCGGCCGTCCCGAAGTTTCGACGGTATGCTGAGATCAAGGCGGCCTCGATCGCCTCTAAGATCACTTGCTTCGAGAGTTCTTTCTCCGCAGCGATTTGGTTAATAGCCCGGATCAGCTCGCTGTTCATGTTATACTCCGCACCTCATGCTACTGCGCTGACCTGTCGTTCGCAAAAGCTCCTTACAGCAAGAAAAGTGGGGGCTGCCCACTTTTCCGGAAAGCTACGATCTTTAGCGATCGAATTTTACCATATTTCCTGGGGAGAGGCAAACCTTTGCGCTCGTGGTGGGTGCGTCTTTTCGATGGGGAAGCTGTGACGCCTTGCCATTTCCATCCCCAGATGCTACAATTTCCGTGCCGTGGGGCATTGCAGAGCGGGAACTGCCCGGATCACGACGTCGGGAGGGTCCCCTTTGCGTGTGCAAGAGCCTGTGTAAGCCGGGTGGGAGCTCGTGGGGCGTGGGCCCGTTCCTGAACTGCCCGGCGTTCTTGTGCGCGGGAGGCGTCCGCTGGCGCTCTCGAGGGAACGTATCGTTCTCCCGAGACGTTGGGATCCATGGGGCGTGAGGTACCCTTGTTGCGGATGAGGCCAGGTCGGGCCAGGCGGCTCTGCATTTTCCCATGAGCATGGAGGGATATTCGCACCTCGAGATGGGGTGTCATCGCATTCTCAACGACAGGAAGTGACGTTTTATGCGTATCCGTCCCGCCGACCTGCATGATCTGAGCCCTTGTTTCAACCTGGATGCCTCCTATGAGACGGATTACGTCTGGCAGCTGGAGCTTCGGGAGGATGAATCCGGCATCGCGGTCCAGTTCCGCCCAACGCGCCTGCCCCGGACGATGGCGGTGACCTATCCGCCGCGCGGGGAGAGCCTGCTGGCCCACTGGGAACGTGGGGAATGCGTGTACGTAGCGGCCGAGGGGCGTGATGTGAAGGGATATGTGGAGGTGGTCGCCCAGCCGGATCAGGGCCTGGCGTGGGTGTATAATCTGATCGTGGACAAACCTCACCGTCGTCAGGGGCTGGGCACCTCGCTGACCTCCGCCGCGATCCAGTGGGCCCAGGCGAGAGGCCTGGAGCGCCTGATGGTGCCCGTGCAGAGCAAGAATTACCCTGCGATCTGCTTCTGCCAGAAGTTGGGCTTTGAGTTCTGCGGTTTCAACGATCGTTACTTCGCCAATCGGGATATTGCCCTGTTTTTTGGACGTAATTTGACGTAATCGTGTCCTTTAGAAGATCTTATGACGCAACCCTTTGGTGTCGATTGGACGGGGCTCCTGTCCTTTGCCGATCTCGTTCTCGCTTCGGCCATCCTGGTCTTTACCTTCTCGCTTCTGGTTTACCTGCTGATCTACAACTGGCGCAACGGGGTGGCGCAAGGATTTGGGGCATTGCTCGCGGGCGTGGCCCTGGTCTACGCCTGTGATGTCGTCCTGCCCCGCGTGGAGACGCCACGTGCGGCCACGCTCTGGCTGCGGTTCCAGTGGCTGGGTATCAGCTTCGTCCCGGCCGCCTATCTCCACTTCTCCGATGCGCTATTGCGCACGACCAACTCCCTGTCCAACCGCCGTCGATGGCTCGTGCGGTTCAGCTATCTCCTGAGCGCCATCCTGTGTGGGTTGGCGTTCTTCACCGATTGGATCGTGCGGGATGGCGTCTTCGCCCCGCCCATCACCCACCTGGCCCCCGGCCCACTGTTCCGGGGTTTCACCGTCTATTTCGTCCTCACGGTCCTGTACGGAGCCTATAACATCCATCGGGCTCGCGTCCGGTGTCTGACGCCGGCCTCCCGGCGGCGCATGACCTACCTGGCTGCGGCCTTCGTCGCCCCCGCGCTGGGCGTCTTCCCGTATCTGGTCCTGGTCAGCGCGCCGGAGCCGGTCCCCTCCAGCCTGGTGCTCTCCCTCAGCCTGATCGGCAACATGGGGGTGGGGGCGATGCTGGTGCTGATGTCGTACAGCGTCGCCTATTATGGCGTGCTCACGCCCGATCGCGTGGTGAAGCATCGCCTGATCCACTACCTGCTGCGGGGGCCGGTGGTGGGATCTGCGGTCATCGTGGCCATGCTGCTGATCCCCAAGGTCGAGGCGATCCTGGGGCTGCCGCGCGACACGGTGATCGTCTTCGCCGTGATGATCGTGGTCGTTTTGGGGCAGCTTCTGGTGGACCTGGCCAAGCCGTTCATCGATCGCGTGATCTACTGGCAGGACGAGGAGGAGATCGGGCTGATCCAGGAGCTGGATCGGCGGTTGCTGACGTCCGGCGACCTCCGTCAGTTCCTGGAGCACGTGTTGATCGCGATCTGCGAGCGGTTGCGGATCCCCTCCGGCTTCGTGGCCGTCATCCGGGACCGGGAGTTGTACCTGGAGGCCTCGTGTGGCATCGCCGAGGAGGCGCAGAAGGTGTTGGCGGCGGAGGATTGGGTGGCCGTCTTGCAATCCCTGGGCCAGCCGGGGGCGGGACGGGCCAACGATCACGGGCCTTTGCAGTGCGTCAGCCGGGCGGGGTATTGGATCTGGCCGCTGCGCTCCAGTCAAGGCGGGCGGTTGCTGGGCCTGTTGGCCGTGCAGGCGCGCACGGAGGAGCCGCTGTTGACCGAGGAGGAGGGGCAAACGGTTGCCATGCTGCTGCGGCGCGCGGAGACAGCCCTGGAGGATCGGCAGCTGCAGCAGACGGTGTTCCTGGCGTTGCAGCGCATCATGCCGGAGCTGGAGCGTATCCAGGCGTGGCGCGGCGCGGTGCCTTACGCGGGTGGGATCGCGTTGCCTGAGGAGGATGTCCCGGCGGTGGACATGAAGGAGCTCCAGCGCTGGGTGAAGGATGCGCTCAGCCATTACTGGGGCGGGCCCAAGCTGACGCGTAGCCCCCTGCTGCGGCTGCGCGTTGTGAACCACGCGCTGGAGGAGGAGGGGGGGAATCCGGCGCGGGCGTTGCGTGCCGTGTTGACGCAGGCCATCGAACGGCTGCGGCCGCCGGGCGAGCGCCACATGACCGCGGCGGAGTGGCTGCTGTACAACATCCTGGATCTGAAGTTCATTCAGGGCATGCGGGTGCGGGAGGTGGCCCGCCGGCTGGCGATGAGCGAGTCGGACCTGTATCGCAAGCAGCGGGTGGCCATCGCCGAGGTGGCCCGGGTGCTGGCGGAGATGGAGGCCCGGGAGGCAGGGATTTCGTATGATTCCTTACAAATGCTTGACAAAGATACCCCCCCTGCCTATAATGATTATGATTTAATGGGCGGACGTTCGCCGAAGGCAAGCGAGAGTGATTGAGGACAGGGGCAACGGATGATCCCTTGGATCAGTGGCAAGGCCCGTTGGATGTTGCAATACGGAACAGGTGGTGGGAAAGTCTCGGCTGCTGCCTGATGGAAAGTGGCCGGGACTTTTTGTGTCGGCTTTGCGCTTTCCACATCGCAGTGATGCACGGCGTCGTGTGCGGAGGATCCGTTAGATGATCGGTTCCCCGATCGATGGGGGATGGTGGTTCGATACGAGAGGTTTCAACAGTTCGTGTGGGTTGGGGAGGATGTATGAGCGAGCCATGGCACAGTGACAGCAGCTCGGAGGATGATCTGGAGGAAGGGTACTGGCAATCCCTGCTCAACGATGGGGAGATCGTGTCGTCGCCGCCGCCGGAGGAGATGGAGGAGGCATCTTTCGCCCGTGTCGGCGGGGTGGGCACCGGAGCAAGCCGTTCCTGGGAGGAGGATTGGCGGGAGGCCGAGCGAGCCAAGGCATGTATGCAGGTGCTCTCCTTGCCCGTGACGGGCTACAACCGGGGAGGCCTGCTGGTTCAGTTCAAGCGATTGAGCGGTTTCGTGCCGGCCTCGCATTTGGCGGATTGGCCGAGGTTGTTGAGCCCCGGCGAGCGTTTGCAGATGCTGGCCCAGTGGGTGGGTAAGACCATCGACGTATGCATCATCGAGATCGATCGGGCCGAAGGGCGTCTGGTGATGTCGGAGCGCGCGGTGCAGGAGGGGCATCGCGGTCGTGAGGTGTTGCAATCTTTGAAGCCGGGGGAGGTCCGTCGCGGCCGCGTGACCAATTTGCGCCCCTTCGGCGCGTTCGTGGACCTGGGGGGCATTGAGGGATTGATCCACATCTCCGAGCTCTCCTGGGGGCGTATCGCACATCCTAGCGAGGTGGTGCGCCCGGGGGACGAGGTGGATGTGTACGTGATCAGCGTGGATTGTGAGCAGCGCAAGATCGCTCTCAGCTTGAGGCGTTTGAAGCCGAATCCATGGGAGGGTGTGGCAGAGCGCTACCAGGTGGGGCAGATCGTCACCGGCGTGATCACCAATGTGGTCGGCTTTGGCGCGTTCGCGCGCATTGAGGACGGATTGGAAGGCCTGATCCATATCTCCGAGCTGGCCGAGGGACAGTTCCTCCACCCGCGCAACGTGGTGAAAGAAGGGGACCGGGTGCGGGTGCGCATCCTCAACATCGATCCGGAGAACCATCGGATGGGGTTGAGCATGCGGCGTGTGTGGCAGGAGGAGCCAGGCCCTTCTGCCGAGGAGGAGGCCCCGCCGAATGAGCCGGTGAGCTCGGATACTCGGGAGCCGGCCACTGCCTGGTAGCGGACGAGATTCCCAACATCGGGGTTAGGATGACCAAACGACGCGGTTCGCGCCGCCTGGTGAGTCGCGAGCGGGCGCGATCCTCTTGGGGTGCCCGCTGGTGGCGGCGCATCATTGAATGGGAAAAGAACAGATTGGGCCAGTCCGCGGTGGTGGGGCTGGCCCTGTTTGCGCTTGGAGCCTGGGGGATCGTGGCCCTGTTGGGCGGCCTGCCCGGGCGAGCCTTCCTGCTGCGGGTTTGCGGATGGGGGGCGTACCCGCTGGCGCTTGGCCTGATCGGAGGGGGCGTGTTCCTGCTCCTGGGCGAGCGCGCTCGGCAGCTCTGGCGGTGGGAGGTCCTCGTCGGCGTCGAGCTGGCCTGGTTGGGCGCGTTGACCCTCACCCAGCTGGTGGGGGGAGATGAAGCGCTCGCTGCGGGACCGCAGGAGCTCCACGGGGGCGGCCTGGTGGGATGGGTGCTGGCGAGCCTCTTCGATCGAGCTTTTGGCGGCCCGGGCGCGTGGGTCCTGGCGCTGGCCATGACGCTGGCGGGGGGATGGCTGGTGTGGTACTTCCTCCCGGAGATCGCCGCCGAGCGTGTCCGGGAGGTTTGGTCCGTGGTGTGGAGCGTGGCTGCTCCGCGCATTCGTATCGAGGGCTTGCCTGGCGCTCCGGCGGAGGAGGAAGAGGCCGAGGATGAAGCCGAGGAGCCCGTGTCCAGAGTGAAGACGCGCGGGGCTCGACGCAAGGTCGGAAAGCGGCGCTCCGCCCGTCCACGGCCGGTGAAATCGCGATCACGTCCCGACTCGCTGCCTCCCATGGACCTGCTGGCGCCGGACGAAGGCGCCAGCACCGGCGATGTGGCCGCTCGGGATCGAGCGAACCTGATCGAGCGCACCCTGTCCAGTTTCGGCGTGCCCGTTCGGGTGGTGGAGGTCAACGTGGGGCCGGCCGTGACCCAGTTCGGCGTGGAGCCGCTCTACATCGAGCGCGGTGGCCGTCGGCGCAAGGTGCGGGTCAGCCGGATCCAGGCGCTGGCCAACGATCTGGCCCTGGCATTGGCTGCCCCCGCCGTGCGGATCGAGGCGCCCGTCCCCGGACGTCCCTACGTGGGGATCGAGGTGCCCAACTCGAACACGGCCCTGGTCAATTTGCGGGGGATCATGGAGTCGCCCGAGTTCCAGCGATTGCGATCCCCCCTGGCCATAGCGCTGGGGCGTGGCGTCTCCGGCGCGCCCGCGGTGGCCGATCTGACGCACATGCCTCACCTCCTCATCGCCGGGGCGACCGGATCGGGCAAGTCGGTCTGCGTGAACTCCATCGTGACCTGCCTGCTGATGAACAACGGCCCCGATCGGCTGCGCTTCCTGATGGTGGACCCCAAGATGGTGGAGCTGGTGGGGTACAACGGGATTCCACACCTGCTGGCCCCGGTCGTGACCGATCTGGAGCAGGTGGTGGGCGCGTTGGTCTGGCTGACGCTCCAGATGGACGAGCGGTATCGGAAGTTCAACGCGCTGGGGGTGCGAAACCTGGAGGCGTACAATCGCAAGGTGGCCCGCCGGAAGGGGGACGAGGGGCCGCTGCCATATATCGTCGTGGTCATCGACGAGCTGGCGGATCTCATGATGACGGCGCCGGAGGAGGTGGAACGGCACATCTGCCGTCTGGCGCAGATGGCCCGGGCGACGGGGATCCACCTGGTGATCGCCACGCAGCGGCCCAGCGTGGACGTGGTGACGGGTCTGATCAAGGCCAACTTCCCGGCCCGGATCGCCTTCGCGGTGACCTCGCAGATCGACTCCCGGGTGATCCTGGACCAGCCGGGGGCGGAGAAGTTGCTGGGGCGCGGGGATATGCTGTTCATGGCGCCGGAGTCCAGCAAGCTGCAGCGCATTCAGGGGTGCTTCGTGTCGGACAATGAGATCCGGGCGGTGGTGGATTTCTGGCGGGAGCGCAACCCGGAGGAGCCGGTGGTGGCGGATTCCCTGCTTCCCTGGGCCAGCCTGCTGGACGAGATGGAGGCACGGGATGATCTGCTGGAGCAGGCCTTGCGGGAGATCGAGGGACGGGAGCGGGTTTCCGCTTCCATGTTGCAACGCCGTTTGCACATCGGTTACCCGCGTGCGGCTCGCCTGATCGAGCAGTTGGAGGAGATGGGGGTCGTGGGTCCGGATGAGGGGGGCGGTCGTTCACGTCGGGTGTTGCTGTCCTCCTCGAATGGGGATGGAGACGATGAGGAGGAGGACGAGGCGTTGTTCGATTGAGCTGTGGCAGAACGAGTTGACAGGACAGAGGGGCGCTCGTATAATGGCAGGCGGGCATGGGCGAATAGCTCAGGTGGTATGAGCGCCTCGCTTACAACGAGGAGGTCGTAGGTTCGAGTCCTACTTCGCCCACCTGGGAACGCCTGGTCGCGTGATGACACGTGGCCAGGCGTTCTTTGCTTCTTAGAGTGTGTCTGAGGAATGCCGTTGCTTCTGCTGTGGGAGCCCCTCCGGAAAAAGCCCTTCTTTTGCCCTCGACTTGCCTGGCCTCGGCCTGGGTCCTGCGGAAAGAGCCGAGAGAGGCAGGTGCAGGCCGGAAGAGTGGGATTTCCGTGGAGGGGAGGACCCCTCCACACCTCCCCCTGTGGAGCTGGCAGTTGAGGGAGCCCCCTCAGACATCTTGCCGGTAAACTTTCAGACACACTCTAAGATCATAGCTGGCCGGGCTCCCATGCCCGGCCAGTGGCAGTGTGGGAGCTGCCGCTGCTGGTCCAGGCATCTAGATTGCTCACGATTCTTCCCGTTAGCATAGTCGTGAACTGTTGCCCGGGAGAGAGGGGGACCGCTCTCAGCGGCTGCCTTGGTTATAATCCCCAACCTGGCGTCAAGGGGTTTGTAAGGATTTCACAATTGCTTTTCATAGGTATTGATGTTATAATCTCCCACTAAGGGAAACCCTCTTCCATTTCATCTAAGGCACCGGTGCCGATTGCGAGTCTCATCAACGGTGATGGGATGTGTCGCCTCATTCCAGCACGCCGATGATGAGAACGTTATGCACACGACTGCATCCTCGCCTGTCCTCTTGCAGATTCACGGTCTTGGTAAAGCTTTTCACGGCCTTCAAGCGTTACTCGATTATCATTTGACGCTTTATACCGGTGAGTTACTGGGGATCATCGGGCCCAATGGCGCGGGGAAGACCACCCTCTTCAACCTGATCACCGGTGTTTTGAAGCCGACGCAGGGCCGCATCCTCTTCGGTGATCGGGATATCACCGGCCTGGCTCCCGAGGCCATCTGCCGACTGGGCATCGCCCGAACCTTTCAGAACGTCCGCCTGTTTCCATCTATCTCCGCGCTGGAGAACGTTCGGATCAGCCTGCAGATGCACCAATCGGCGGGGTTGTGGGAGACCCTGATGGGGCTCCCGAGCTTCCGTCGGAGTGAGCGCGTGCTACACGAGGAGGCCGGCGAGCTGCTGCGCCTCTTCGGCCTGGAGGCCTATCAGGACGTCCCGGCCCGCAGCCTGCCCTACGGGCTCCAGCGCAAGCTGGAGATGGCCAGCGCGCTGGCCCTGCGCCCCCGTCTGCTCCTGTTGGACGAGCCCGCGGCCGGGATGAACCCCAGCGAGACGGAAGAGCTCATGGCGCTGATCCGGCGCATCCGCGATGAGTTCGATCTCACCATTATCCTCATCGAGCACAACATGCGGGTCGTGATGAACGTCTGCGAGCGCATCCAGGCCTTGAACTACGGCGCCGTCATCGCCGAGGGCACGCCAGAGGAGATCCAGAACCATCCCGAGGTGATCGAGGCATATCTGGGACAGCGAGAGGTGATGGAATACCACTGATGCTAGAGCTGGAAGACGTCCACGTCTATTATGGGCACATTCATGCCCTCAGAGGGATCTCCCTCTCCGTCGAGGAAGGGGAGATCGTCACCATCGTGGGGAGCAACGGCGCCGGGAAGACCACGACGCTGATGACCATCTCAGGGTTGTTGCGTCCCCGGCAGGGGACCCTGCGTTACAAGGGGCGTGATCTGACCCGGATGGCGCCCCATGAGATCGTGCGGGCCGGCATCTCCCACTGCCCGGAGGGGCGTCAGATCTTCGCCCAGTTGACCGTGACGGAGAATCTGATCCTGGGGGCGTACCATCGAAAGGATCGGCAGGCGATCCTGCAGGACCGGGCGTGGGTGGAGGAGCTGTTCCCGATCCTGGCCGAGCGCCGGAATCAGCGGGCGGGCACGTTGAGCGGCGGAGAGCAGCAGATGCTGGCCATCGCCCGGGCGCTTATGAGCCGTCCCACGGTCCTGCTGCTGGATGAGCCCTCCCTGGGCCTGGCCCCTCTGGTGGTCGCTCGCATCTTTGAGGTCATCCGGCTGTTGCGGGAGCGCGGCGTCACGATCCTGTTGGTGGAGCAGAACGCTTATCAGGCCCTGCACGTCGCCGACCGGGCTTACGTGCTGGAGACGGGACAGATCCGGCTTCAGGGGCCGGCGCGGGAGTTGGCGGATGATCCGGCCGTGAAGGAAGCCTACCTGGGAGGATAGCCCTTTGTACTCGTCTAGCTACATCCTGCAGCAGGTCATCAACGGCCTGAACCTGGGCAGCATCTACGCCCTGGTGGCCATCGGGCTTACCATCGTCTACGGCATCCTGCGCCTGATCAACTTCGCCCACGGCGATGTGATGATGCTGGGGGCCTATCTGGCCCTGGCGCTCCTCCTTCACCAGTTCGTCCCGCTGGCCTTGGTGATCCTGATCCCGATGATCGTCATCGGCGCGCTGGGCATCCTGATCGAGCGCGTGGCCTATCGCCCTCTGCGAGGGGCGCCCGAGGTGGCCATGCTCATCACGTCCCTGGCTGTGAGCTCCATCATCCAGAACGGCGTTACCATGACGATCACCGCCCAGCCTCGTTCGTTTCGCCTTCCCACGGAATGGGTGCAGCGACACACCGTGGCCGGCGTGAGCTTCTCCACGCTGGACGTGTTGACGGTGAGCCTGGCGCTGCTGCTCATGCTCCTGCTGACCCTTTTCGTCACCCGCACCCGGGTGGGGATCGCCATGCGGGCGTGCTCGGAGAACCTGAACGCCGCCCGGCTGATGGGCATCCCGATCGGGCAGGTGGTCGCCGCCGCCTTCGCCATCGGCTCGGCCCTGGCGGCCATCGCCGGGTTCTTCTGGGCCGGCAAGTTCGGTACCGTGGATCCCTTCATGGGGTTCCTGCCGGGGCTGAAGGCGTTTGTGGCCGCGGTGATCGGTGGGATCGGCAGCATACCGGGGGCGGTGTTGGGGGGATACCTGCTGGGGTTCTCCGAGATCTTCTTCGTGGGCTTCCTGCCGCCGAGCTTCTCCGGCTATCGGGATGCGTTCGTGTTCATTCTCCTCCTGGTGGTGTTGCTGGTTCGCCCCCAGGGGTTGCTACGTACCACATCTGAGGAGCGAGACTGATCGTGTGGAACCGTGCCCGCCTTTTGGCCTTCTTCCCTCTTCTGTTGGGCGTGGTTCTGATCGCCGTCGCCCAGGGGACCCTGAACGACTACTATCAGCGGGTGTTGGCCGTTGTGGCCATCCATATCATCCTGACCGTGAGCCTGAACCTGACGAATGGCTTCACCGGGGATTTCTCGTTGGGGCACGCGGCGTTCATGGCCATCGGAGCTTACGTCTCGGCCGTGCTGACGCTTCCGGTCGCCTCCAAGGAGATGTTGATGTCGGATCTGCCGACCTGGCTTGGCCAGATGCAGGTCCCCTTCCCTGTGGCCACGATCCTGGGCGGGATCCTGGCGGCGGCGGTTGCGCTGCTCATCGGCGTGCCCGTCCTGCGTCTGCGCGGGCACTATCTGGCCGTCGCCACCCTGGGGCTCATGGTGATCGTGCGCGTGGCTGCCAACAATTGGGTGCGTTTCACCCGGGGGGCCAAGGGGATCAACGGCCTCCCGGCGTTCACGAACCTGTGGTGGGCCTATGGCTGGATGGCCATCACCCTCTACGTCATCTGGCGCCTGGTCCACTCCCCCTATGGCCGGGCGATGATCGCTATCCGGGAGGATGAGCTCGCCGCCGCCTCTCGCGGCGTTCGCGTGTTTCGGATCCGGCAGTTGGCGTTCGCTGTGGGCGCTTACTTCGCTGGCATCGCCGGGGCTCTATGGGCCCACCTGATCACCGCCATCACGCCGAACTCCTTCTCCTTTCTGATCACGTTCAACGTGGTGGTGATGTTGGTGGTGGGCGGCATGGGCAGCATCACCGGCTCCGTCGTGGGGGCCGTGCTCATGACGCTGGCGCCGGAGTTCCTGCGCCGGATCGAGACCTCGGTCTCCGTGGGAGGACATCCTCTGTACGGACTTAGCCAGGTCACCATCTCCATCGCGGTGATGCTGGTGATGATCTTCCGGCGTGAAGGGTTGTTGGGAGGCCGGGAGCTGACGTGGCCCCGCTGGCTCCGGCGCTGGGCTTTCGGCGGTGAGGAGGTGGAGGGGCCGGTCCCCGCTCAGCAGAGCGGCTCTTGATGCTCAATTTGATCCCCCACCGGGGTCGACGGGCTCCGGGTTTCAGTATGTCCGTGTGGCATGATCCTAGTGAGGAGGGTGTTATGTTGCGTCGAATCCCACGGTTTCTCGCTTGGCTGCTGGTTCTGTCCTTTGTCCTGACCGCGTGTGCTCCTGTCACACCCGCGCCGGCTCAGGCCCCCGCTGCCGAGCAGCCCGAGGAGAAGGCTCCGGCGGAGGAAGAGGCGGCTGCTGAGCCCATCAAGATCGGTGCCATCTACAACGTCACCGGCGGCATGTCCTCCATCGACGCGCCCGGGTTGAACGGCATGAAGCTGGCCGCCAAGCAGATCAATGAGGCCGGCGGTGTGCTGGGTCGCCCCATCGAGCTCGTCGCCATTGACGGAAAGACGGATCAGACGACGGTGACCAACGCCGTCTCCGAGATGATCAACGTCCACAAGGTCGTCGCCATCGGCGGCCTCAACGACTCCACCTTCGCCCTGGCGGCTGGTCCCATCGCTCAGAAGGCGGGCATCCCCTTCGTCACGGCCGGCGCGACCCTGCCCACCCTGCCTGAGCAGATCGGCGACTACTTCTTCATGGTCCCGTTCGGGGACGACGCCCAGGCGTACGCCATCGCCGACTTCGCCATCGACGACCTGGGGGCCAAGACCGCCTGGATGCTGGTCGACCAGGCCTATGACTTCACCACCGCTCTGGCGAAGTTCTTCAAGGAGCGCTTCACGGAGCGGGGCGGTACCATCCTTCTGGAGGACATCTACCAGTCCGGCGACACCGACTTCTCCGCCCAGATTGCTCGTCTGAAGGAGCTGGACCCGCAGCCGGACGTCCTCTTCGTGTCGGCCATCCCCAACGAGGCGGGCATCACCACCAAGCAGATCCGGGAGGCGGGCCTGACACAGCCGATCCTGTCCGGAGATGGCTTTGATACGCCGCTGATCGCTGAGGTGGCGGGCGATCTGGCCGATGACGTCTACTACTCTACCCACGCCGGGTTGGACAACCCCAGCCCCAAGGTGCAGAACTTCGTGAAGGCCTACACCGAGGAATACGGTCGGCCGCCGGAGAACGCCTTCGCCGCGCTGGGGTATGACGCGCTGAACCTCATCGCCGATGCCATCCGTCGGGCGGGCTCGACCGATCCCGCGGCCATTCGCGATGCCCTGGCCGCGACGAAGGACTTCGACGCTGTGACCGGCGTCATCACCTATCCGCCGGGCCAGCGCAAGCCGACCAAGTCGGTCTCCATCATCCAGGTGCAGGACGGCAAGTACTCCTTCGTCAAGGAGATTACGCCGTAAGCGTGATTCAGGGCCGAGGATCGGGGTCGACCGGTCCTCGGCCCTTCCTGTCTCTCGTCAGAGTCGAGGTGAGTCTTCATGTCCGATCTGCGAAATCGCGTTCTGGCTGCGATTCAAGCTCAGGATGTCCGGTTCGTCCGCTTCATCTGGTGCGATAACGCCGGCGTGATCCGGGCGAAGGCGGTGCATGTGGCCCTCCTGGAGGATCACCTAGACGGCCTGGGGGTGGGCATTGCGGCGGCGCAGCAGGCGCTTCCCGTGATGTACGATGCGCTCTCCGCCGGCTCCGGGCTCACTCCCGCCGGGGAGGTCTACATGCGGGCGGATTGGAGCACCTTCTCTCCGCTGCCCTATGCGCCCGGCCATGCCCGGGTGTTGACCGATATCTATGATGGCGAGGAGCCATGGGGGCACTGCCCTCGCTCCTTCCTGCGCCGGGCCATCGCCCGGGCTCGCGACCTGGGCTGGCGGATCATGGCCGCGTTCGAGAACGAGTTCTATCTGCTGCATCCCTCGGAGGGCGAGCCCCAGCCGCTGGACCAGACGGTCTTCGCCCAGACGGCCGCGCTGGACGGCGCCGCGCCGGTCATCGATGACATCACGGACGCCCTGGCCGATCAGGGTATCCAAGTGGAGATGGTCTATTCGGAGTCGGGGCCCGGCCAGTTCGAGATGCCCATCCGCTACGCCGATGCGCTCACCGCCGCCGATCAGCAGATCGTCTTTCGGGAGACGGTCCGAGCCGTGGCGCAGCAAAATGGGCTCCTGGCCTCCTTCGTGCCCAAGCTCTTCCCCGACCGGGCCGGCTGTGGCGCCCACCTGCACCTCAGCCTCTGGCGTGAGGGGCGGAACTATATCGCCGACCCGCAGGATCCCACCGTCATCAGTCCGGAGACGGCTTCCTTCATCGCCGGCATTCTGCATCACCTGCCGGCCCTGATGGCGCTGACGGTACCCAGCACCAACTCGTTCAAGCGCATCCGCCCCCGCTTCTGGAGTGGCGCGTTTACCTGCTGGGGGTATGGCAACCGGGAGGGCGCCGTGCGGGTGCCCCAACCCGACGTTCACCGTCCCCTCACCCAGATCGAGCTCAAGACCGTCGATCCCTCCTGCAACCCCTATCTGGCCCTCGGCGCCACCATCATCGCCGGCCTGGACGGGCTGGAGAACCAGATGTCGCTGGGGGACCCAGTGCAGATGGATCCCGCCGATCTCTCCGACGAGGAACGGGAGCGCCGGGGGATCCACCCGCTGCCCACCACGTTGGGTGAGGCGATTCAGGCGCTGGAGGCGGATCAGGTGTTGTTGGAGGCCCTGGGGACGGACCTGGCCCGCTCCTTCCTGGCCGTGCGCCGTGCCGAGTGGGAGGGGATGAAGGATATGTCCCACGAGGAGGAAGTTCGCCTGTTGCTGGCACGGTACTGATGTTGGACCTCACCGCGATCCCCATCGTCGATCATCATGTGCACTCGCTGTTACGCCGGCAGCCGAGGACGCTGCCGGCCTATCTGCGTCTGTTCACCGAGAGCGACGATCCCAAGCAGGTGGCGCGCCACGTCCCTCACACGGTCTTCTTCCGGTGGGCGGTGCGCCGCCTCTCCGAGTTTCTGGGGTGCGAGCCCACCGCCGAGGCAGTGTTGGCCGCCCGGCGGGATCTGCCCCCGGATGATCTGGCGCGTCGTTTGTTCGCGGACGCCGGGATCGAGACGTTGTTGGTGGATTATGGGTTCCGCGGCGAGGAGAACCTGAGCCTGGAGGAACTGGGCGCGGCGACGGGATGTCGGGTCGAGCCGATCCTGCGACTCGAGACGTTGGCGGAGGAGTTGATTCGCGAGCACGCGAGCTTCTCCGCCTTCCTCGATGCCTTCGTGGACAGGATCGAGCGGGCGCGCTCGGATGGCCACGTGGCGCTCAAGAGCATCGTCGCCTACCGCACCGGCCTGGCGATCGCCCCCCCGGAGGAGGACGCTGCGGTCGAAGGGTTCCGCCGCTTGCGCTCCCAGGTCGAGCGGGGGGAAGGGATCCGGCTGGCGCATAAGCCCCTGTGCGATCGCCTGGTGCTCCTGGCGCTGGACATTGCGCAACGTCAGGAGATGCCCGTGCAGTTCCACGCGGGCTTCGGGGATCGGGACGTGGATCTCCTGCAGGCCAATCCGCTCCACCTGCGGTGGGTGTTGCAATCCGGCCGGTACTCGCGGGTCCCGATCGTGATCCTGCACGCCGGGTACCCCTACGTGCGGGAGACGGCGTATCTGGCCAGCGTGTACGCCCACGTCTTCGCCGATATGTCCCTGGCGGTCCCCTTTGCGGCCGGCGACATCCCCGCCGTCCTGGACGAGTTATTGGGATTGGCTCCCATCAGCAAGGTGCTGTATGCCTCGGACGCGTTCAGCATCCCGGAGCTGTTCTGGCTGGCAGCGCAACTGGGGAGACGGGAGCTGGCCCGGGCGCTGCAGTCGTTGATCGACGCGGGTTGGCTTCGTTTCGATGAGGCGGAGGAGGCCGCCCAACGCATCCTGAACGGCAACGCCCGAGCTCTGTACGGCCTGTAGCCGCGTGTGCGAATGGATCGGATAAAGCGAAGGGGCGTGGCATCCCTGTGCGGGCGGCCACGCCCCTTGGTGTCAGATCTCGATCTCAGCCGGTGTCTTCATCTCGAGCGCCGCTGCCGTGTGTCCTCATAACTTCAGCGGTGCTCTCGCCTGCATGCGAGCCCCTCTGTCGAGCTAGAGGAACGCCTTGGATAGCTCCAGGAAGTCATCCGCTTCCACGGCGATGGTCTTCTCGTCCACCCGCTGCGCCCACGGCCGGGCGTTGCAGAACGCGCCGGCCATTCGGGCTTCCACATACCTGCGCGTCGCCCGGTAGGGAGGCGGCGGGAGGGCCGGCCTGCCCTCCGCGATCCTGTGCATGGCACGCTCGGCGGCCTCCTCGATGATTCGCTGCGAGACGGGCGGGGGCTTGCAGATCGCCACGGCTACGTCGAGCTCCTCCTTCACGACGGCCGTCTCGATCCACGGCGCGTACCCCTTCGCCTCGGCGCAGGCTTTGTCTCCCCCGGTGACCAGGACGACCGGGACGCCGAAATATCCGGCCGTGTACGTGATCCAGCCGATCTCGCCGATGGGCTGGCCGTTGAGGGTGCACTCCTCGATGGTCCTGTGCGACCAACTGTGGCGCAGGTTCGCGTTGGGGGTTCCCTCCATGGCGTGGTGGGCGAACAGCACGGCCGCGTCCCATCCCCGGTCCAGGACGAAGGGGGGGCGCATCGGGCGTCCCAGGTAGATGTCGGCCTCCTCCCGGATCAGCTCGATGTCAAGCCCGCCTGCGCCGTGCCCGTCCAGGACGAGGATCTCATCGGCCCCGCCTTTGCGGAGCCCACGGATCAGGGCGTTCAGCTCCTCGGTGGCGAGGCGAAGGGATCGGGCGTAGTTGGGCTGGCCGGGGGCGCAATCGGCGTCGAAATTCACCACCCCGCTGACGCCTTCCAGATCGCACAGCACGTGTACTCTCCGTTTGTTCCGTCCCATGGTGTCCGTCCTATCTCCAGATGCGACGTGCGAACGCGATGATCTCCCTGGCCTGGCCTTCGTTCGCCGCCCTCGTTTTGACGATGACGTTCCCCTTACGTAGGGTTTTCGCCTTCTCCCGCAGCTCGTCGGGGGTGAGGTAGATCAGGAGGGGCGTCCCCCGGGCTGCTTCGACGATCCCCTCCAGCCTGTCGTATGCCCTGGGGGCGTTGGGGTCGTCGGTGATCTCCAGGAGGAGCAGGTTGCGGAGGGCGAGAAACTCCTTCAGGGCGTGGAGCCCCGCCGAATGCAGGTGGATGGCTCCGCCGCCCGGGAAGCGATCCAGGACCCCCTGGTCATACGGCGCCCCGAGCTCCCGGTATGTCTCCGGGGAGCACATACTGGAGGCGTCGTTCGAGAAGTGGCCGAAGGCGTCGTGGGGGATCCAGAGGTTGAAGGCGATGAAGAGATCCTCCTGGTAACGTCGCACGATCTCCAGTTGCCTTCGACAGAACTCCAAGATGAGCTCGGTGCATCTTCTCAGGAGCTGATGGGCCCTATCGCTGTCCAGCATGAGGTCGGTGAAGAAGTCATTGCCCCGGAGGGCGTTCGCCAGATCCATGGGCAGAAAGGCGCCCCGGAGCGCCAGTTTCCATCTCCCTTGGGATCTCTCCCCCAGATACGCCATCGCGTCGAGCAGCATGCGGAACCACGGAGCCTCCTGCACCTGCAGGTTTTCCAGGCCCGCGTAGCCCTCTTCCAGGATCGGGCTACACCAGCTCGTATTCCCGCTGAATTTGACCTCGCCTCCCAGGAATGAGCTGAACTCCTGGATTCCAAACCAGGGGCGGAGCACCGGGATCGTATCGTCCGGGATGCCGAGCCTCCTTTCGAACGCCCTCTCTGCCCGATCGATGCAGGAGTCGATGTAGTCTTTCCACTCGTCCGGGAACCTCCATGTCTCCAGAGGGCGGCTTGCCTCCTCAACGTGCGTGGGGATCTCCACCTGGATCAGGATCTTCCCCGTCCCCGGCCCGGCAAAGAACCGCCTCTGGCGGTCCAGGACCTCGTCGATGTCCGGGCGGAACTTCATGGCTTTTCTCCACTTTTGATATTTGGCTGAGATGATTTCTGATCCTGGTTGAAAAAGGAATTTCTACACTTGTAAACAACAGATTTAACCCAGGGGCCTTGACGCAAGCATGTTACTCGGTTAAAGTATGATATAGATGCGAATGATTTGCAATAGCAATATGCCTGGAGCAGCGTCTGGTGCCAGATCGACTCTCTTCTATCGTCTATTCTCGACCCTCTTGGATGTAAAGGGGGCCAATCTGGGAGCTCATACCATCCAAAGGAGGATTTACCTGTGAACGCTAAAGTAACCGTTGCATTGCTCACTGCCGTGGGATTGCTATTGATAGCGTGCGTGCCAACGGCCGCACCGACACCGCAAATCGTCCGCGAGACCGTTCCCGTGGAGGTCACGCGAGTTGTGGAGAGAGTGGTCGAGGAGCCGGTGGTTTACGTCTATTCCGCTCGGCACTACGGATTGATGGAGCCTGCCTTTGCCCAATTCACGAAGGAGACGGGGATCGAGGTGCGGTTCACTTTCGGCAAAGACACGGAACTCCGCGAGCGCCTCAAGGCTGAGGGGCAGTATACACCTGCAGACGTCCTGTTCACTGTGGATGCGGGGAATCTATGGCTAGCGGCCGAAGAGGGCTTGTTGCAATCGATTCAATCGGAGGTGCTGGAGAAAAACGTTCCTGCCCACTTCCGGGATCCGGAAAACCGCTGGTTTGCCTTGTCTCTGCGGGTGCGCACCATCATGTACCACCCGGACCGGGTTAAGCCTGAGGAGCTCTCCACCTACGAGGCGCTGTCGGATCCCAAGTGGAAGGATCGGATGTGCTTCCGTCCTTCGACCAAGGTCTACACCCAGGCCCTGGTAGCCAGCCTGATCGCGACGCATGGCGAAGAGAAGGCCCGAGAGGTCGTAGAGGGGTGGGTGGCCAACAATCCCACTTATATTGACAGCGACACCCGTATTCTGGAGACGGTCGCGGCCGGAGGATGCGATGTGGCCATTGTCAATCACTATTACCTGGCCCGGCTGGTGAATAAGGACCCGGACTTCCCCGTTAAACCCTTCTGGGCCAACCAGGACGATCGAGGAGTACACGTGAATGTTAGCGGGGGTGGGGTGACCACTTACGCCCGAAACGTGGAGAACGCCATCCGGCTACTGGAGTGGCTCAGCGGTCCCGGCCAGAATATGTTCGCCGATGGGAACTTCGAGTACCCGGTGAACCCCCAGGTAGAGCCTCATCCCTTGATCGCTGCCTGGGGCGCCTTCAAGACGGACACCATCCCGGTGGGTGAGTTCGGTCGCCTGCAGGCGGCTGCCATCAAGCTGATGGACGAGGTGGGGTACAAGTAAGCGGTTATCGATACCAAGGAGGAAGAGCGCCAGTGCTGACCAACGACCAACGACTGACGACTCGTGACCAGCGACTGAGGGCCGATAACTCACAGCGGATGATGCAAGTCGAACTTCGAAGTCCACTCAGCGTTCCACGTCTGGCGTCCGCTGTCCGCTCATGGTGGTCGGCGGTCATTCCTGGCAATCGACGTTCAGTAGTCGGCGATCACATGGGAGTGTGGTCGGCTCTGAGCCTGCTCATCGCCTCGCTGGTGGTGTTGCCTATTGTTGTGGTTGTGCTGGCGCTCCTTTCTCCCACCCCTGAGGTATGGCGCCATCTCTGGGCCACTCGACTGCCGGAGATGCTCAGCAACACGGGGGTGCTTCTGGTAGGAGTGGGCTTGGGCACTCTGGTTCTGGGCACGGGGTTGGCATGGCTGGTGGTGAGCTATCGGTTTCCTGGCCGGACGCTTTTCGACTGGCTGCTTATCCTGCCGCTGGCTATGCCGTCCTATGTGCTGGCCTTTGTCTTCATGGCCACTCTGGACTTCGCGGGACCGGTGCAGACCGCGTTGCGTGCCTGGTTCGGCAGCAGTGCCTGGTTCCCCGAGATTCGCTCCGGCGGTGGCGTAGTGGTGGTCATGAGCCTGGTGTTCTATCCCTACGTGTACCTGCTGGCGCGAGCCGCTTTTCACGAGCAGGCGGCCGCTACCTTCGAGGTGGCCCGCACCTTAGGCCACGGCCGCTGGGAGGCCTTCTGTCGGGTGGCGCTCCCCATGGCCCGTCCTTCCATCGTCGCTGGCCTATCACTGGTCCTGATGGAGGTGTTGACCGATCTAGGCACCGTCCGCTTCCTCAATTTCCCGACACTGACCGATGGGATCTTCCGCATCTGGCATGGGATGATGGAGCGGGAGGTAGCGACGGAGTTAGCAGGCTTGCTGTTGCTCTTCGCTCTGGCGGCCATCTTGTTGGAGCGCCGTCTACGGGGACGTGCCCGCTACTACCAGGCGGGCGGCCGCGGCCAGGGGATCACCCCAATGCGCCTTTCCGGCTGGAGGGGATGGGCGGCAACAATTATGTGCACGCTGGTCCTGAGCGTGGCTTTTCTGTTGCCGGTGGGACAGTTGCTGGTGTGGGCCGCAGGTGAGGTGACTCGCCGGACCCCGGGAGCGCTGGATGCCCTTTATTGGGATTTCACCCGCAACAGTCTGGTCCTTTCGGGGGCCGCGGCGGGTATTGCTGTAATCCTGGCCGTTGTGCTGGCCAACGGGGTGCGTCTGAGCGGCCAGCGTCTGACCCGGCTCGCAGCTCGATGGGCGACGATGGGGTATGTCGTTCCGGGAGCGGTCATCGCCTTAGGGGTGCTGATTCCTCTGTCAGCTCTGGATCATGTGCTGAACGATCTGGCCGGGCGATGGTGGGAGGGGGCCCCTGGCCTACTGCTCACCGGGTCTATCATCGGCCTGATCTACGCATATGTGGTGCGCTTTATGGCAGTGGCCTATTTCAGCGTGGAGGCAAGCCTGGAGAAGGTCACCCCCAGCATGGAGGGAGCAGCCCGTACCCTAGGCGCCTCACCAGGGAGAGTGCTATGGCGCATCCACCTGCCCCTGATCCGCGCCGGGATGTTCACCGGGGCGGTGCTGGTGTTCGTAGACGTCATGAAGGAGTTGCCGGCGACCCTTTTGCTGCGCCCCTTCGGCTACGATACGCTAGCTGTCCGCGTCTGGCAAGACGTCTCAGAGTCGTTGTGGGACAGCGCAGCCTTGCCCGCCCTCACCATTGTGGTGGCTGGGCTTCTACCCGTAGTGTTGTTGATACGTGCCGCTACACTGGGCAGCCGCTCCGGGCCCTTGCTGCATCATCCTAACAGAGAAGCCAGCAACCCTCTCCACGAGGGCTGAGGGGGAGGTATGGAATGTCCACTCGTGTGAAAGCTCACCTTGCCACTTTCCCGGGCGGGGATGGTTGTTCCCTAGAATACATCCGCGATACGAGGAGAACGGAACATGCATGATCACAGGCACGCCCCTGTTCCTTCCTTTGTGGAGACCCTTGCCCCATCGACGGAACACGCCCTCTCCCTTTCTGGCATTACCAAACGGTTTGGAAATGTAGTGGCGGTAGACAACTTCTCTTTGGATGTGGCTCCCGGTGAGCTGCTGGCCCTGGTGGGGCCCAGCGGTTGTGGCAAGACCACCATCTTGCGTCTCATCGCCGGGTTGGAGGTCCCAGACCAGGGACTCATCGCGATTCGAGGCCGACTGGCGGCAGGGGCAGGAGTCTGGCTCCCCCCTGAAGCGCGAAAGGTTAGTCTGGTGTTCCAAGATTACGCGCTGTTTCCTCACATGACGGTAGCCGATAACACGGGCTTCGGACTCCGAGGATGGAACCGCGAAGCCCGCGCATTGCGGATAAGAGAGGTGTTGGACATGGTGCAGTTGGCCCACCTGGCCAACCGCTATCCTCACGAGCTCTCTGGCGGTGAACAGCAGCGGGTTGCCTTGGCACGGGCGCTGGCCCCTCAGCCCGAGGTGTTATTGTTAGATGAACCCTTCTCCAATCTGGATGCTGGCTTGCGCACCCAGGTGCGGGAGGAGATTCGAGATATCCTGAAAGCCGTGCACACCACCGTGCTTTTCGTCACCCACGACCAGGAGGAGGCATTGTTCATGGGCGATCGGGTGGCGGTCCTCAACGCGGGGCGGCTGGAGCAGATGGGAATCCCGGAAGAGGTCTTTCACAATCCGGCTACCCGTTTTGTCGCCGAGTTTATGGGCCACACCGGCTTTCTATCAGCCCGAGTCACCGCCGAAGGTCTGGAAACCGAGTTGGGCTTCCTACCTCAGCGACCACCTTTGCCTCCCGGAACCCAGGTAGACGTCCTGGTGAGGCCCGACGATCTGACTTTGCACCCTGATCCTCAGGCATCGGCCCGTGTGGAGCGGCGCATCTTTCAGGGGATGCACCACCTGCACCGGGTAGTCCTGCCCTCAGGGCAGATCGTCCACTGTTTGACGCTGCACACAGAACACTACCTGCCGGGCACGGCTGTGCGTGTGGAACTGACCCCCGGTCACCCCCTCACTTGCTTCGTGAACGGGCGGGCTGTGGCTTGAACGACTGGAACTCTTCAATGGCCTGGGGGCCCAGCGGGACCACTCCGGAGTGTAAGGGTGTGTCTGAAAAATGCCGTTGCTTCTGCTGTGCGGGGCCCCTCCGGAAAAAGCACTTCTTTTGCCTTCGACCTGCCTGACCTCGGCCGAGTCCTTCGGGAAGATTCGCCCATTCGCCCATTCGCTCCGTATCCTCGTGCGGATCGGGCGAGACAGCCGACAGCGGGTAGCGGTTCGCCGATAGCTTTTACAGCGCGCTGCGGCTGTTAACCCGCTCTTTTCCAGGACCAAACGGTTAGCCATTCATTTGTGGGCTCATCACTCACCCGTTTGTTCATGATCCTCGAGAGCACGAAGGAGCTCACTGCTCACTGCTACCAGCTAACCGCTAAACAGCTCCGTATCCTCGTGCGGATCGGGTGGGATTGAAGGGAGCGAGTCAGCGAATCTGCGAGTCAGCGAGGGCACGTGAATCCTGCTCCCTCGGAAGGGAAGGGAACAGACACGAGGACAACCGCCAAGCCACCGCCGACAGCATAGAACTTCCTGAACCCAACCATTGGAAGACCGCTGATTGTGGACAACCAATGATTCGCCATTCGCCCATTCGCCCACTCGCCCACTCGCTCCGTATCCTCGTGCGGATCGGGTGGGGTTGAAACCGAGGACCCGGAGGTTATCCGGAAACAGATCAAACCTTTCAGTATCCTCGTGCGGATCGGATGGGGTTGAAACTCGTCGGGCTCAAGCTCCCTGATCTACTCACGATGAAACTTTCAGTATCCTCGTGCGGATCGGATGGGGTTGAAACCGCTTGGGGCGCTGGTGGCCGTGCTGACCGGCCCGGCCCTTTCAGTATCCTCGTGCGGATCGGATGGGGTTGAAACATTTGCAGAGCGGCGCCGATGATCGTCTCATCATCGCTTTCAGTATCCTCGTGCGGATCGGATGGGGTTGAAACACCCGTCGCGGCCGTACACACTAGACGTGAACATTGCCCTTTCAGTATCCTCGTGCGGATCGGATGGGGTTGAAACGAGTGGAATCGGAAGACGGGGGAGCCGAAGCGCTTGCGCTTTCAGTATCCTCGTGCGGATCGGATGGGGTTGAAACCTGGCATCATCATCGCACCCACCCCTTTCGCCGTCTACCCTTTCAGTATCCTCGTGCGGATCGGATGGGGTTGAAACGCAGCTCGTATGCCAGGGATCTCACGCTCCTTATCATGCTTTCAGTATCCTCGTGCGGATCGGATGGGGTTGAAACTGCATTACGTATGGCATTTGTTAAGGCATCACAGGCGTCTTTCAGTATCCTCGTGCGGATCGGATGGGGTTGAAACATCATCATCTTGCCCCACGCGAGTCACCAGCTCGCCTTTCAGTATCCTCGTGCGGATCGGATGGGGTTGAAACCCTATAGAGTTCCCTACTCATCTCTACCATCGTTTTGTCTTTCAGCATCCTCGTGCGGATCGGATGGGGTTGAAACGAAGAGGTCATGATCCCCGCCCAGTTCGACATGGACCTTTCAGTATCCTCGTGCGGATCGGATGGGGTTGAAACCGTAAAGCAGTGGTATAGGGTAAGCTCACCTAATTGGCCTTTCAGTATCCTCGTGCGGATCGGATGGGGTTGAAACTATGCACTGCCGCAGCCGAAGGAGCATCGGTTCAAGACTTTCAGTATCCTCGTGCGGATCGGATGGGGTTGAAACCCTCTTCCAACTCATCTAGCGTAGGTGGTTCGCTGAAAACTTTCAGTATCCTCGTGCGGATCGGATGGGGTTGAAACGCAAGCCGCGTCCAAATCGAGTTCGCGGCCGCCACCCACCTTTCAGTATCCTCGTGCGGATCGGATGGGGTTGAAACCATGAAGGTCAAACTATTCGCCGTGATTGAGCCCAACTCTTTCAGTATCCTCGTGCGGATCGGATGGGGTTGAAACCGCGAAACACAGCAAAACAGCGCGGCCACACAAATCGCTTTCAGTATCCTCGTGCGGATCGGATGGGGTTGAAACGTTTTCATGCTTGGCATTCAGGATGTCGGATAGCGCTTTCAGTATCCTCGTGCGGATGGGGTTGAAACGCCGATTGACGCTGATCATGTCGGCGTCAGTGGGCCTTTCAGTATCCTCGTGCGGATCGGATGGGGTTGAAACGTAGAGGAAAGAATGTCGTTAAGAACCACGGGAGTGAGCTTTCAGTATCCTCGTGCGGATCGGATGGGGTTGAAACGACAGATGATGAAGCGCGCAGTCAATATGATACCGCCTTTCAGTATCCTCGTGCGGATCGGATGGGGTTGAAACCTTCGACGTGGCACGCAATGAGGCACGACGTCGTTTGCCTTTCAGTATCCTCGTGCGGATCGGATGGGGTTGAAACCCTTCCCCATGCCTTCGGCGCCGTCTACGCGTCTGGAACTTTCAGTATCCTCGTGCGGATCGGATGGGGTTGAAACGTTTTCATGCTTGGCATTCAGGATGTCGGATAGCGCTTTCAGTATCCTCGTGCTCGGATGGGGTTGAAACGGATCGCTCTTGAAGATCGGCGGCCAGCTCCAGGAATCCTTTCAGTATCCTCGTGCGGATCGGATGGGGTTGAAACCCTGGACATCGAGCTCATCGCCCTCTACATCCTGTGGACTTTCAGTATCCTCGTGCGGATCGGATGGGGTTGAAACCGGGATCGTGAGCAAGCCCTGCCGAAGCACGTCCCGCCTTTCAGTATCCTCGTGCGGATCGGATGGGGTTGAAACCGTGCTTCCGGTGTTCCGCTTCGTCGGCGGGATACCAGCTTTCAGTATCCTCGTGCGGATCGGATGGGGTTGAAACCAGCAAGGACCTTGCAGTCATGACGTGCCGTGTGTGCTTTCAGTATCCTCGTGCGGATCGGATGGGGTTGAAACCCCACACGGCCATACGGATCTCGGCGATCATCTCCGGCTTTCAGTATCCTCGTGCGGATCGGGTGGGGTTGAAACAGGCATGCCTCATCGTCCAGGCATTCCGCGGAGCCGCTTTCAGTATCCTCGTGCGGATCGGGTGGGGTTGAAACCAGCGTTGCGCCTCAAGGCCACGTCGGCGCAACGCGCCTTTCAGTATCCTCGTGCGGATCGGGTGGGGTTGAAACACGAACACCCTGATCAGGTTGCTAGTCGACGTGTTCGGCTTTCAGTATCCTCGTGCGGATCGGGTGGGGTTGAAACGAATGGCCGTATCGTCATGTGGGCTGACCAGGAATTCTTTCAGTATCCTCGTGCGGATCGGGTGGGGTTGAAACTACAGCCACTGTCTCTCTTCCCCTGACCATCCGGACGCTTTCAGTATCCTCGTGCGGATCGGGTGGGGTTGAAACTAGGTGAGGATTTCGCGCGACGCGCCAATTCCGCCCGGCTTTCAGTATCCTCGTGCGGATCGGGTGGGGTTGAAACCAATGAGCTTATCCCAATTAGCGGCTGGACGTGGGCCTACTTTCAGTATCCTCGTGCGGATCGGGTGGGGTTGAAACGCCGAAGGAAGAGCTGGAGCGAGAGCTCGGCCGATCCCTTTCAGTATCCTCGTGCGGATCGGGTGGGGTTGAAACCGGATCATCGCCAACGCTCGGGACATCCTGGAATCCCCTTTCAGTATCCTCGTGCGGATCGGGTGGGGTTGAAACGCCGATACGCCCATCATCTGGACGTATTCTCCCAAGGCTTTCAGTATCCTCGTGCGGATCGGGTGGGGTTGAAACCCTCCGCTTCCTCTGGTGGCCTGCCAAGGACCTTCGCCCTTTCAGTATCCTCGTGCGGATCGGGTGGGGTTGAAACTCCTCAACCGTTGGCCTGGTGTTGCCCTTGAATCCCTCTTTCAGTATCCTCGTGGTGGGGTTGAAACGGCGGGCGTGGGCTCTCCAGAATGCCCGCGATTGCACTTTCAGTATCCTCGTGCGGATCGGGTGGGGTTGAAACGTCCACATACGGTGTGAGCGGGAGCATGAACCGATCTCTTTCAGTATCCTCGTGCGGATCGGGTGGGGTTGAAACCAGGAGCGGCGACATGCATACTACGAGGAGTTGAATCTTTCAGTATCCTCGTGCGGATCGGGTGGGGTTGAAACTCCTCAACCGTTGGCCTGGTGTTGCCCTTGAATCCCTCTTTCAGTATCCTCGTATCGGGTGGGGTTGAAACGTAAAGCGTGCTACGAGGATTTCGCCCTACTCGTTCTTTCAGTATCCTCGTGCGGATCGGGTGGGGTTGAAACAGCGCCGTGAGCTATGGCCTTTGCGACGTAGATCGCTCCACTTTCAGTATCCTCGTGCGGATCGGGTGGGGTTGAAACGTCTCCTTCGCTGATCCGGGCAGTAACATTACGGACTTTCAGTATCCTCGTGCGGATCGGGTGGGGTTGAAACGGACAAGGATACCTGGGGCGTCTGGGCGGATGACGCTTTCAGTATCCTCGTGCGGATCGGGTGGGGTTGAAACCATTGCGGCGCTAGTCGCCCTTTGCCCTACCCAAGCCAACCTTTCAGTATCCTCGTGCGGATCGGGTGGGGTTGAAACTCCTTTACTAGGAGCAAAGCGTAGGCTCCCCAGTCTCTTTCAGTATCCTCGTGCGGATCGGGTGGGGTTGAAACAGCGCACGAGCTGCTCGGAGCCTGCCTGCATTGACAACTTTCAGTATCCTCGTGCGGATCGGGTGGGGTTGAAACCTCTCGTGGATCAGTGGGGCAAGGTCCCGGACGTTTCCCTTTCAGTATCCTCGTGCGGATCGGGTGGGGTTGAAACTGCGCTGACGTTATCGGGGACAGTTCCGGATCTGTCCGCTTTCAGTATCCTCGTGCGGATCGGGTGGGGTTGAAACCAAGATGCGGGCTCTGCGGTCTGGGGGTAGGGCTTCGCTTTCAGTATCCTCGTGCGGATCGGGTGGGGTTGAAACGTCCAGCCATTCCGCCCTAACGTAGGCCTTGAACGCTTTCAGTATCCTCGTGCGGATCGGGTGGGGTTGAAACCCCTCATCTTCGCAACGCTCTTGGGTATGAAAATGCCTCTTTCCCTCTGAAAAACGGCTCTCAGAGCCTCTACGAGCGTTTTTATCACTCCGTGTATGTTAAGGTGCAGTCCAATCGAACCTGATTCTTCGCAAATCCTTTTTTGTCCCGAACCCCCGGGGGATTTGCGAACCTATATCACATCGTTGCAGAATCGCCGGAACTCACAGTTCACGCATTTCCCTCTCGAGCGGGGTGGATCTGGCATACGCTCGGAAGCGATCATTTCCCGCACTTCCGAGACCATCGTCCGCGCCCGAGACTTCAGTCGCGTGGTCATCCGGACCTCCTCCGCCCGCTTGGTCCGGATGGAATATAGGAAGCCTCGCCGGATGGGAGTCCAGCCATTGGCCTCCAATAGAAGCGCATATACTGCGAGCTGAACACGATGATGCTGTTGGAATCGGTTCGTATCCAATTTGTATTCTACAGGAATTATTTCACCTGTCAACTGCAGTACCAGGTCGATTCGGCCGCTTACGCCCAGGTCTGCATCTTGTACCTCTACTCGTAGATGTCGCCGCGCTTTGTCCAGCCTGTACCGACGCAGGCTTCGCCTTACCTCGCGTAGCTCTTCCTCCTCGTGTGCGATCTTCCCTTCGATCATCAGATAAGTCTCCGGGCGGATGGAGGGCATGAAGTAGGCGTAGTAGACGATTCGAGGGCAGTACGTCCACTGCTTCAAATCGACTGCCTGCAACATCCAGGACTCGTTCATGAAATGATCTCCTGCTATTTGCGCTTCTCCTCTTGCTCGATGATGATCCGCTGCGCCCAATCCTCGTTGCAGACGTAGATCAATTGTACTTTCGCCGCCTTTCGGCCAACCTGCCTCCGGATCCGGGCCATGAGCTCTTTCCGATATGTCTTGTTCAACTGACCGACAAAGGCGGAATATTGGATGCGATCCAGGCCATAATCCAGACACAAATCGGAGACCTTCGTGCGTATCCGATCGTCAGGGATGTCGTATACCAGCAGGCAGGGCATGGAGACCTCCGAGAAGGGCAGATGGCGAGTCACGGACGGGCGCCGGATGCGGGGCGCCTCGTCGATTTCGCTGACTCGCTGACTCGCTGATTCGCTGACTCGCCGATTCGTTGACTCACCACCCCGCTTACCAGCTCGCCAGGTACGGCGTGTATGTCTCCCGCTCACCTCGCAGATAGGTAGCCAGGTGACGGGCTTGGGTTTGCAGAATGGCCCCCAGCTTGTGGCGTTTCCCTTCGTACCGCTCGGGGCGGTCCAGGCGGTCCAATACCCGCTCGGCGATCATCCGGCGCGTCTCTTGTGTGAGGAATCCTTGGTCGTCCGTCTCAATGCCCATGCCCCGGTTGACGATGCTCAATATGGTCCGGTCTACGACCGGTGCTCGGAATTCCTCGATCAGGTCCAGCACCAGGCTGGGTTTGCCCGGCCGATCGACATGGAGGAACCCGGCGTATGGCTCCAGACCGGCCAGCAGGATCGCCCGCTCGACCTGGCCGTAGAGCACGCCATATCCGTAGTTCAACGCCATGTTGATCGGATCTTTGGCGCCTCGCCCCCGACGTCCGGGCCAGTCCATCTGATCTCGGAGGAGTAGGCGGATGGCGGCCCAATATTTCTGCGCGGCCCGCCCCTCGGCCGACAGCAACTGGAAGCGCACGTCGTCCACACGGCTGCCTTGGGCTTGCTCCACCTCTGCCAGATGATCCAGCGTTTCGCTGGCCAGCAGTTGGAGCTCCTGGTAGAGATCGGGATCCTTTTCCTTTCGATATTTGGCGGCGTAGCGGATCAAGCGGGCTTGATTCTCGATCTTACCGGTGGCGAACGCCCGGGCGAGGTGCAGGCCGCGAGCGTCGTGGTAGGCCAGCATCTGGGAGCGGCGAGTTTGCACGGTTCCCACCAGCCCGACGGAGACCAGGGAGGCGTAGGGGGTTCCCCGGCTGCTCATGAAGTGGATGGGGATGCCGGCCTCGGCACAGGCGCGTACGGCATCCGCGCTGATGCTCACCCCGTTGGAGCCGATGAGGACCTGCTCCAGGTGGATGAGCGGCGCCTGCGTCAGTTTCTCCCCCGTCTTCAGTCGCTCGACCTGAAGGCGGCCGGAGTGCTTGCGGATGAAAGTGCCAAACTCGTCAACGATCAGATGTCGGATGATGGGCATGGTGTCCTCCGGACAGCAGGTAGCCGATAGCCGGCAGCAGGTAGCGGTTAGCGCTTGCCGGTGATCGTGGCCAGGAGGCCGAAAAGCATTTTCGTAATCTCTTGTAGCTCATCCTGAAGGGGCTGATAATCTTCGGGTTGGAGATATCCCACATCCAGAGCGATATCGAGCTGCGTACTGAGTTCTGCGGCTGAGCCAAGGGCTATATTGATGTGATTGGCGAGCACTTTATCCGACCGTCTTACATGCCCTTCCGCGATGTTAGAGGGGATTGAGATCGCAGCGCGCCGAACCTGACCAGTTAGGCCATATTGCTCACGCCGAGGGAAGGACTCCGTGATGCGATAGATCTCTACAGCTAGAGCTTTCGCCCGCTGCCACACTTCTAGATCACGATAACTTCTAATCCTCCTGTTGCGCATTGATCCCCCCTCTCCTTGCTACCTGCTGGCAGCTAACTGCTAACCGCTAACCGCTAACCTCGTACCACCCGTCCCCCTTCACCGCGTTCTTTCCCACGTGGGTCAGGGTGCCCCAGATGAGCCACGGGAGGAGGGGGGCCCAGTCTTTCGTCATGTAGGTGGCATATCCCATAAATCCGCCGATGGGGGTGGATCGCCCTGTGCGGGAGGAGTGGCTAGACAGGTCGACCCACACGGTGTCCTCGCAGATCAGCTCCACGTGCTCCGCTGCCTCCAGGGTTGGCTTCACGTCGATCTCGCCGATGTCGCCATACTCACGGGCCAGCCCCTCGATTCGGTCCACCAACCGGCCGAAGAGGGGGCGGAACAGCGGACGGCGGATCCGTTGGCGACCTCGTGCGATGATGCGGGTGGGGGTCAGGAAGTGCAAGCGCACTCTGCCGTTGATTCGGGCGAGCATGCGGTCCGCCGCCTCCTGGATATCGGCTGTGGCCACGGGGAGGGTCGGGATCTGCACGGTGGATCCCCCCTCGCCCATGAGAAGCTGCTCTTCCCCGGTGAGCGGGTGGATGCACCGGATGTTGACCAGGGTGAAGCGTCCCCGGTGGCCCTTGTTTTGTGGCAGTCGTCGTCCCGCGCCGACGCGTCCCATCTCCGGGATGGCCAGGATCAGGTAGGGGAGCAGGTTCACGGCCGTGCCGAAGAGGGTGATGCCGAAGGTGAACGTCTCGCCCGGCCGATAGTGGAAGGGCGGGCGGCCGTTGTGGGGATCGGGCAATGGCGGCTCAATGGTGTAGGGGCGCACAGGGGTGTTGCCGCGCCACCAGCCTGCGTCCTCGCGGGCCAGGAGCCAGCAGACGGGGCATATGGCGGAGTGGCCGGGATCGGGATCGTCCGGCGCCGGGCAGTAGTGGTGGCGCAGGACGCCGAAAAGGGCGCCGCGCAGTTGCCCGCCCGGCTGGCGGCCGAAGGCGATGTGCGTTTGCGCTCGCACCTCGATGCACAGATGGTGGCTGGTGAGCTGGGGAAGCCCACAGGTCGTCATGGTATCCTCCTGTCGGATCGGGTTGTGTGTGGCGTGAAGCGTAGCGCGTGGAGCATCTGGTGTGCTATGTGTTCCATGTCCTGGATCTTATGAGGCGTGACAGTAATGCTGTTTATAACCACTCTTCCTCATTCTCGGGTTCTCGTTCTGGGTCCAGGCCGATCTCTGAGTCGTAGTAGGCCTCTACGATGGGGGGAAGTCCATCGCCAGCCGGGCGGATGCGTCCTTCGTTGGCCAAGGCGTGGTAGCGTCCCCAGCTGATGGGAACCAGCAGTTGGCTGGCAGCCAGGGGATCGTCGTCCTCCAAGTGCGCCTCGTAGGCGTCCACGAGCCCTTGAGGCAGGACTTCCAGCCCATCGAAGAGCTTGTAGAAAGCATCCTCTAAGGCCGGATCGCTTCGGAAGGGATGTAACTGGTCCAAGGATATTCGCCTGAACTCCCCGGCCGCTTGGACGTACTGCTGTTCCCATTGAAGCAGGACGTCTCCGGTGTACGTCTCGTCCAACCACGTCTGGACCAGCCCTTCGTTCAGCGATCGTCCCGCCGCTTCGCGCGTCAGGATGTCCAGCGCGGCCTGTACCATCGCCGGATCATAGATATGCTGCCCATCGTCTGGTAGCTCGAAGATGTGCACCGGAGCTAGGGGCATGCGGCGGCCCCGGTTGACGCGCCCGAATCGTTGCACCAGTGCCTCCAGGGGGGCTGGATCGGTGAAGATGGTGTCTAGGTCGATGTTCAGGCTGACCTCGACTACTTGGGTGGATACCACCAGCACCGGACGTTTTGGGTGTTGATGAAGAGCCGTTGCCTCCAGGATCCCTTGCTCCTTGACCAGTCGGTCGCGAGCGTTGAAGCGACCGTGGATCAGGATAATGTCCTCCGGTCGTGTTTGCGGAAGGCGGTCGATCAGGGCCTGGTGGGCAGCCTGGGCGCGAGCTACCGTGTTGCACGTGACTAGCACGGATCGTCCCGCCTGAAATGTCTCCACGATGGCATCCAGCCCGTGGTCGTCCAGCAATTCACCAGGTAGGATGCGCACCTGGTGTCGGGTGAACATCTGGAAGAGCGAGGGCGCCGCCGAGATCCGGATAGGATCCCCCAACGCCTGGGCCACCCGCTGACGCACCGGAGCGGGCAGCGTGGCGGACATCACGAGGAATCGGGCGCCCAGATGCTCACGCAGGTAGGCTACCGTCTCCAAGATCAGCGCCAGGCGTTTCGGCTCGTAAGCGTGAATCTCGTCGAAGATGAAGGCCGCCTGGGCGTAGTTTGCCCACATCGTCTCGTATCCCTTGAGCTGGTAGGCGGCTTTGAGCATCTGGTACGGGCTGAACACCTGGATCGGTGGTACGTAAAGCCGCACCAGGTCCCTGGTCGTGCGCGCCAGCCGGGTCGATTCTTGCGGCGTGTATCCCTGGTCCATGTACCGACGGTATAACGCCAGCATTGCCCGACCGTGCAGCAGGCCAACATGACCAGCGAAGGAACGGTGCAGGCGATCATACATGGCGTTCATGCTGGCCTGGTAGGGTAGCGTATAGAAGAGTCGAGGGATTTCGCCTCGGGATTCCGCCTGACGGGCCGCCCAGAGGAGCGCTGCCTCCGTTTTGCCGCTGCCTGTGGGAGCGACCAATAGGGCGGAGCCCTCTGTGGATGCCGCCCTCCGTTGGTGCTCGTAGAGTTGTTCCATGCCGATGTCGGCGGCGGCGAGAACGCTCTGTCGGACGATGGGGGCAGGTTTGAACGTTCCGGCGTGAGCTGAGGCCGTGTGATCGGCCTGCACCAGATACCCTCGCAGGAGAATGCCCATCAGCCGCCGTGGGATGTCGGGATCCCAGCTCAGATCATCCACCAGACGGAGGCATCGATCGAGCCAGCGGGAAGTGATGGATGCGCCATATTCCAGCACGTGGGCTGTGGCCTCGTCACCGGGCGGGGGGTGTGGAAGGCTCACGCCGAATCGATCCATGCCTAACTCCGCCACCCACGCCGGGGCGATCTCTGTCAGCCAGAGCCACAGACCATATACCGTCGTCTCGTCCAGTTCCTGGACCAATCCGACGAAGGGATCATCTTCCTCGTCTAGATCTGTGGGGTAGAGCGATTCGATCTCCGCCAGGTCTTTGTGGTGTGAGGCGATGCTGGCCGCCAGCCAGATGGCCTCCTCCTCTTCCCAGTCGGCGGAGATCCAGTCCACAAAAGCCAGAGAGAGGACCTCATGCCGGTGGGGCCATCTCCTTGCTTTCCCACGGAGCACGGCCTGGAAGCTGTGGGTGGCCTTCCCCCAATCGTGCAGGAAGGCCGTCCAGAAGAGCAGGTGCCACAGGTTGGGCCGGGAGATCTCGTCCGGTAGGCCGGGGCGTAGGCGGGCAAGCTCCGCCAATCTGGAGAGGATCTCCCACGTGTGCTCCGCCAGTGTTTCTCCCGAAGTTTCCCCTGACTTCGGGCTCTTGGCCCAGATGGAGTCCAGCCAGTCAGGCCATGCGGACGATGCTCTCATCTTCTCCCACCCACGAGTGAAACGCCAGTCCCAGCTTGTCTCCTTTCACTTCCTCCGACGTGGGATCGACCCAGAAGGAAAGAGGGTCCTCGCCGGCGAAGCGGAGGAAATCGTGGCTGTGGACACGTCGGTGGATGACCACGTAGCGACCGAATGTGGGAAACCGATTCCGGGAGTAGTCCAGGAATCGGGGCATCAACACCACGAAACCCGATGCCGTCCGCCTGGCGAAGGAGTAGGGTGCCAGTGTATGCTCGAAGTAAGCGTGGTCAGCCCGCTCCAGCTCCACGATCTCGACATCCGTGTACGTGAACAGATCCTGGGATCGCCCCAGGGCCACCGGGTAACGAGGGTGACGAAAGGCCTCAGCCCATTCGGGTTTGTTGACATAAAGCATCATTTTGGGCTTGAAAAGCAGGCCCCGGCGGAAAGGGGCTACTTTGCCCTCGTTCACTTTGGGCAGATTAGTGCCGGGCAACTTCCCAGCCGCGGGCGTCAAGACATGGGTGTGCTCGATGTCCTCGAACTTCGCCTGGTAGGTGAAGTGTAGGGCGAATTGGACGCCGTCCGGATCAAACCATTTCCCCAGGACGCTGCATATATGCCCGTAGATGGTGGCCGGCGGCGGCATCTCGAAGGTCGGCTGAACTTCTTGCATGAAGTGTGGATAGCGGAAGGAGGTGATGAGCCCTTCCGCCGTGATTTTCAAGACCCGCATGGTGAGCCTCCTGTCTGAGGTAGCGAGGAGGTCACGCTAGCCACGACTTGTGTTCGGCGCTTTTCAGCTTTTCCGCCAGGGCCAGGAAGGCCTCCCTCGGATGCATGATGTGGATGCGATCGGCCCAGGCTGCAAGATCCCTACCTTCTGCCAGGGCTTCCTCGAATCGCTCGCGCTCCTCGTCCAGGTATCCACGCACCCAGCCGACGTAGATGTCGGAGAGGATATCGTCCTGGAAGACTCCCAACGCCTGTTTCAGGGCGTCGATCTTCACCATCGGGCGGTTTTTGGCATCGGCGCCGATCACGTGCCCGAAGATGTGGTTGCCGCCCCGGGTCACGGCCGCAAAGGCGAGCACCGGGCTCACGTCGGTATAGTGAAGCGTCTGCTTAGCGCCGCCTTCCAGATGGGCTAAGCCCTCCAGCAGAGCGGTGATGCGCTGAACGCGCTCTTCGGCGGGAAGCCGGAAGGCCTTTTCGTCCTTCAGGTGCTCCAGACCCTTTTCCTCGGCCATCTTCTTGCGCGCGTCGTCCAGATTCAGAAAGCCGGTCTTGCTGTGGTAGGTGAAAGTCCCGGCGGCGTGCAGGTCCAGGGAGAAGAGCCCTTTTAGCGTCGCCCGATAGAACTGATGCTCGTGGGGAACGGGGTCCCCTTCGTGTCGAGACATGACGCCGAAATCGTCCACCACCGGAGCCGGTGCGATGGAGACCAGCGTACTCACCCGAAAGGGAGAGACACGGGTGATGGTCTCCGCCGTGGGAGTCTCCATAGCTCGGCTCTCATCCGCCTCTCGTGCTGCCACAGCGGACGCTTTCTTGGAGGGCGCGCGCATGTAGCCGAAGAGGTCGTCGTCCCAGTACAGGATAGGGTTGCCATCGGTATAGGCGACCTTCTGTTCCCGGAAGATGGGGGCCGCTCGCCAGCCCCAGGGGCCGTTCTCCAGCGTTCGGCGCAGCCAGTAGCGGAAAGCTTGCGCGGAGACATAGGGATAGGCGCCCTCCCGGGTTCGAATCATCTTGACGCCGACGGTATTGTCCGTGCGCGCTCCAGGGATCTGTCCCAGGTTGTTCAATGCGGACGCAGGCGCGTCGATCAGAAACATGCCGGTCAGGAAAGCCATCGGTGACCTCCTCGAAGAGTGAATCAGCGAGTCAATGGGTTGTGCGTTGGTGAATCCACGATGAAGGTGTTTGTCCTATTCAGCTTCCGGTTCCGACGTCTCTTCCGGCAGCACATCCGCGTGGGCCTTGAGCCATCCGCGATTGTACAGCTGTTCGATCATGCGGATGAGTACCAGGTCCCGGGCCAGGCTCCAGTCGCTGTAGGGCAGGTCCTCCCCCTCTTCGAAGATCGTGATGAATTGATCGAAGGTGATGAGGGGCGGCTTGCCCTGCTTGACCTGAGCGGCGCTCGCTTTGATAAGCGCCGTTCGCAGGTATTCGTATCGCCCGACAGTGAGGAAGGCTCGGAAGAACCGTCGGTCGTTCTCCTGATCGACGTACTCGGCCAGCGTATCGCCGAGCTCTCGAATCCGTTCAATCCGCTCTCTGTCCATGTGCATCACCTTTCTCAGGAAGAGATCGAGCATGCTCCAAGATACCAGGTCGGCTTCTTCTCGCAGAGAGTACCCAGATCGTGGATCTCCCTTGCGCACGTTTCGCTGCGGGATGCGGAGGAAGTAAGTTCGAATGAAGAATCGGGCGTTCTCCGGTAGACGGAGAAGGTCTTCGTAGAAGACGTTGTAGCGTGGCTCCGGCGTGACGGGCGACTCTCCTTTTCGTCTACGCCTGGCTTGAGTGATCTCCCACCCGCGATGTACGAGCCTGTTCCATGTTTCTCGGTAGTTGGTAGCCGTGGCCGTCCGGATGAAGTCCAGGGTTTCCATGGGCAGATGGTAGATGTCGAGGTCAACGCCCTGGCCGCTGTTGGAGAAATGATAAGCGGTTACGGATGCCGGGGTATCTTCCCTCGCTGCTTGAGCTCGTTCTCTTTCCAGCTTGATCAGGGTCTCGATGAAGAGCGTGGCGGTGCGGTGAGGCGCCTCGGGCAGTTTCTTCTCGCCCGCGTCGCGGGCGAGTTGAATGGCTCGTAAATTGTGTTGCAAGAACTCCCAAGCGAAGCGGTAAGTGATCTCCGGATCATCGGAATGCACGGCCAGTAGCCTGCCCTGGGACTTGGCGCATCCCAGGGGCAGAGCTTGTAGCGCCAGGAGTGCTTCGCCCGATACGGGCAGTCCTGCATCGCCGTAGGGAAAGAAATTGATGACGCCTTCGCCGGTGATGAGGGGAATGTGCTGACGATAGGTTCTACCCGGTGGGAGCTTGCCTTTGACGTCCAGGGGAATGCCCGCGGCCGGTTTGCCCGTGAAGATGCCGGGTATGTTCAGTTTCGGTGCATCGGGACGGTAGGCTCCCAAGACTCGCTCGGCGTAGATCTCTCGCTTTTCCGGGGCCTTGTTGTAGGCGGGCTGCGTGAAGCCGGAGTTGGGAAACGCCACCGTCAGAAATGATTTCAGCGGATCGACGACGTAGTTCTCCCTCATGTACACCGCGATCGCATCGAGGTCCGCCTCGGTGAGCTGTGTAGGGTCTCGCTTGTGGGCAAAGGCGGCGATGGTCGCTATGCCCACGTCTACCAGGGGATGGCCCGTGTATTCCAGCATATCTGTTGTCTCCTGCTGCTTTGTGGCTCACGAGCTTTACTTTACCAGGCCTCTAGGGGCGTCACGACGGAGGAAATGCCGATCCGCGTCAGAGGTTTTTCCGATTTGATGGCTATCCGCGCCTACGCCGCGCGGTGTCCCGCACCTCCTGCAGGTTCAGGATCTCGGCGATCTCGAAGCGGGGCGGGACGACGCGATTGCCCTGGGCGTCCACCACGGGACGCAGACGTATGGCCGGTGGAAAGTAGCCCATGCGGCCGTGGAGCTCAGCGAGCAGGACGACGGCGATGTAGTTGAGCGATGGCGGGTTGATGAGCAGAGGCGTCGTCTGCCATTCCGTTGGGGTGAGGCCGGCCTGGTCGGCCATGGCGACGACCTGAGGGACCAGCGGCTGTTGGGGGTCGATCTGGCTGTTGATGGCGATAACGCGCTCGATCTTCTGGTCCGTGAGGGCTTCGATCTGTTCGAGATGCTCCGGAGTCAATGGGTGAGCGAAGTTGAGAAGGATCATGAGAGCAACTCCTCGTGGAGAGTGATCGTCACCGGGTGAGGTACTGGTCTTTCAGCATAGTTGGCTGCACTGGACTAGGCATAATCTTCCGGTGTTGCTGCTAAACCGGCTCGCACTGGGTTGGCGTGGATATAAGCGATCTTCTCTAGCAGTTTATACTTGGTATAGATGTTGAAGTCGTATCCTGCTCCGGGTTGCCAGATCTGATATCGCCAGTTGCGACGGCGAGGTTTGTTCTCAGGCTTCCGTGTAGGCCGTAGGGTTGGAAGCGGATGCCCGCTTGGTGCACTCTCGGGGTGGGCGAGGGCATTGCCCTCGTCCACCCTTTTGAGATGATTCACCATCCGCCGTGCGGACTTTCCTTTCACTGCCCAAGCCACTTTAGAGATGGTCAACTCCGGCAGAGCTTCGGCATCCCACCACAGGAGCAGATGTGCATGGTCGGGCATCACTACGAAGGCCAGTATATGAAAACCATAACGGACGCGGGTGGCTTCCAGTTCTTCGCAAAAGATGCGAGCGCAAGCAGCGTACCTCAAGTAGGGGAAGTTCTTGAACGTTTTCGCCGTCAAGAAGTGAGCGCCAATGTTGTATTTAGGCAAGCGCGTATGCATCGATATCATCGTTGCACTTTTTTGGGGGGCGGGTAGGGTGGCCGAGGGCATTGTCCTCGGCCACCCGCCATCGTTCATCTGCTGTTCCTCATAGGCCCTCGAGATCTCTGTGGGCTCTTGGTGATACGTCGTCGTTCCAACGCTGATAGCGGTGAACCGGAGACGAGGCTGGTGATGGCGTCGGGTGAACGGCCCGGGCCCATGAGGTGGTAGGTACCCATGATACATCTCCTTTGTACCTTACGAATTTCAATAATTCCACCCGATGTGCAACTTTCTACAAGGTGACCAAGCCAGCCAAGTCCAAGGGAGGACGACTAAGTTGTAAGTTGATAAACACACAAATGGTATGCGCCAAGATCTTCCGTATCAGTCGATGCTGATAATGCCATAAGTCACGGGCTCGGGTGCTCGATGTCGAAACGTTCGGTCAATTGGGAGATGACGGTCTCAATCCGTTTGCGCCATCGTTGAGCAGGACGTAAGATCGCAGGGGGAAGCGTGGCTTTCATATTCTTGCGAGGAGGAGCGATCACTTCTACGCCCCGCTTACGAGCCAGTTGTTCGTGGCGGAAGGCATCGATAAAGCCCTTGTCCCCAATAGCGACACCGGAGAAGC
>JAADGJ010000016.1 GCA_013152435.1 Chloroflexota bacterium
CGCAGCGGAGCTGCGCCGCCGCCACCACCCACCATTGAGCCCCCTTCTCCCGGGCTCGGGAGAAGGGGGTTTGGGGGATGAGGGCCGTTTCCCCGCGGTCGATGATCAGGGGAATGTCTTGCGTCGGGCGACACGCGGGGTGTTCCTACCACCCCGATTTCCATCACTGACTTTGAAAAAGCCCTACCTATGCGGCCCGCTTGCGCGGCCAATGCGATAAGAGCGCAGCGAAATCGTCGGGGACAGGACCCGCTGGCCAATGCAAACGGGTCATACGAGAGCAGGAGAAACCGCTATGCCCCCACCGAACATCTTGTTGATCGTGGCAGACGACATGGGTTACGGCGACTTCGGGATATTCAACGACGGCTCCTTGAAGACGCCCACCCTCGATCGGCTGGTGGAAGAGGGGATCTGCCTGACGCAACACTACTCGGCCTCGCCGGTGTGCGCGCCGGCGCGGGCGGCGCTGCTCACCGGCCGGTACCCCCATCGCACCGGCGCCATCGACACGCTGGAGGGACGGGGACTGGATCGCCTCGCCCTGAAGGAAGTGACCATCGGTGATCTGCTCAAGCGAGCGGGCTACGTGACCGGGCTGATCGGCAAATGGCACCTGGGCGCGCTGGACCCGCGCTATCACCCAAACAGGCGCGGCTTCGATGAGTTCGTCGGCTTCCGGGGCGGGTGGCAGGACTACTACACATGGCGCCTGGACTACAACGGCACGTACCGGCAGAGCGACGGCCGCTATCTCACGGATGTATTCACCGAGGAGGCCGTGCAATTCATCCGCCGCCACAGTCGGGAGCCGTTCTTCCTGCATCTGGCCTATAACGCCCCGCATTTCCCATTCCAGGCACCCGACGAGGAGGTAAAGCCCTTCGCGGAAACAGGTAGATTCACCAAGGCGGTGAGCACCCTCTACGGGATGATCCAGCGTATGGACAAAGGGCTGGAGCGCGTGTTGGATGAGCTACGGCGACAGGGCATCGAGGGCAACACGCTAGTTCTGTTCACCAGCGACAACGGGCCGCAGTTCGGCGGCGAGGGGGAGATGTGCACCACGCGCTTCAACTGCGGGTTCAACGGCGCGAAGGGGCTGGTATACGAAGGGGGCATCCGGGTGCCTATGGTGCTGCGCTGGCCCGATGGCCTGGACGGCGGACGGCACATTCACGACATGGTCCACTTCGTCGACTGGCTGCCGACCCTGTTGGCCGTCGCGGGGCTGGAGCCGCCAGGAGAGCTGGCACTGGACGGGCAGAACATCCTACCCATACTGCGCGAGGAGAGCGGGAACGTGGTCACGCGCCGCTTCTGGCAATGGAACCGCTACACGCCGCTGGTGACGTGCAACGCCGCCATGCGGGATGGCCCATGGAAGCTGGTGCGGCCCGCGATCCGGGAGGCGATGGTGGTTTCGCCGGAGGACCTGGCCATGGACCGGGCGCTGAAGTACGAGCCGGGCCGATTCGACGACATCCGTCGCGGCCCGGAGCCGGAACGGGCGGTGCCCCCGCCGCCACCGCCACAGCTTTTCAACATCGACGAGGATCCACTGGAGCAGAACGATCTGGCGGAGTCGGAGCCGGCCCGGGCGGCTAAGATGCTGCGAGAATTAGAGAGCTGGTTCGAAGCCGTGGAGGCCGAGCGAAAGCGGATTTACGAGGAAGAGGACCGGGGGATCTGAGAGGGATCCGCCCACCTCTCGAGGCGCGCAGAGCGCAGAGGGATGAAACATCTGTGTGATCCCCCTGCTGGGGCACACCAACCCGGATCCTCACGTCGTTGGCAAGGTGATCGTGAAGCGCGTCCCCTGTCCCACGCGGCTCTCCACCGCGATCCGGCCTCCGTGCGCCTCGATCAGCGCCCGCGCCAGGGTCAACCCCAGGCCGGTGCCGCCGTGACGCCTGGACCGAGATCGGTCTCCCCGATAGAAGGGCTCGAAAATGTGCGGGAGATCCTCCGGGGCGATCCCCTCCCCGTCGTCGGCCACCCACACCTCCACCCCGGCGGGAAGAGTCCGCCAACCCAGGGTGATGGTCCCTCCCACCGCCGTATGCTGCACCGCGTTGTCCACCAGATTGAACAACACCTGCTTCAGGAGGTCAGGATCGGCGGACAGGGTGACGGAGGGCCCCGGCTCCAGGGCTACCTCACGATCCCGCGCCAGCAGACGAGCCTGCTGGGCGAACTCGTTGAAAAAGGCATGCAGGTCCACGGGCCTCCGGTGAATGGGAGCCGAGGCATCGATACGGGTGAGATCAAGCAGCTGCTCACATAGGCGCGACAGCCGGGTGACCTCCTGATACATCCCCTGTGCCAGGCGGGTCACGGCCGCGGGGTCATCCTGGGCCCCTCGCAGCAGCACCTCCAGGGAACCCAACAGGGCCGTCAGCGGGGTCCGCAGCTCATGAGCCGCGTTGGCGACAAAGCGCCGCTGAGCCTCAAAAGCCGTCTCGATCCGGGCCACCATCTCGTCAAAGGCGCGCGCCAGCTGTCCGACCTCATCCCCATGGTGAGACAGGTTGACGCGCTGGCTCAGGTCGCCCGCGGCGATCTGGCGACAGGTCGTCACCATGCGACTCAAAGGCCTCAACGCCGAGGTGGTGAGCCAGAGCCCGCAAAGCGTGCCCACCAGGAGCGCGAACCCGATGCCCGCCCCCAGCAACAGCCTCTGCCGCAGGAGGATCTGTTCGATGGGGGCCAGCGGCGTGCTCAGTTGGACGACGCCCAGGACCTCCGCACTTCCCGGGGCGCGACGCAACGGGATCAGCAATACCAGCATGCGCTGATCGTCCACCGCGGCGATGTAATTGACCTCGTTTTCCCCGGCCAGCGCCCGAGCATAGTAGATCGGATCGGGCGTCGGCGGGTCGGGCTCCTCCGGCAGCCGCCGACCATCGGCCAGGACGCGGCCATCGCGATCGAGCACCAGGGCCACCGTGTCGCGAGAGGTCAGATCACGGGCCAGCGCGCCCGCTATACGATGAAGGTCAGGAGAGGGAGAGGGAGGCGGAGGAGGTGGGTTTGGAGGAGCCGGAGGGGAGGCCGCCGGATACAGCCATCGCTCGATCACGGGCTTGGCCTGGGCACGCAGCCGGGTGGCGGTGCTATCGAGCAGAAAACGCCGGGTGTCCCAGTAGAGCGCCCCTCCTAATATGGAGAGAAGAAAGGCCAGCAACCCGATATACAACAGGGTCAGACGAAGGCGTAGGGGAAGATCGCTCCAGGTACGTATCACGGCTCGCCGTCCAGATCCTCCGGATGAAACGTATACCCCACGCCGTAGATGGTCCGGATCAGGCGCGGGGGCCTATCGCCGATCTTCTCCCGCAGATGGCTGATATGGACGTCCACCACGTTGGTATCCCCCGCGAAGTCATACCCCCAAATCCGATTCAGCAACGTCTCCTTGGTGAACACGCGACGCGGGTGTCGCATGAAAAGCTCCAAAAGGGCGAACTCCGTGGGCGTGAGGTGGATCGGCTGGCCGGACTTGGCGACCTCGTGGGTCTCCACGTTCAAGATCAGGTCGGCAGCCCGCAGCTCGCTCGGCTCCACCCGATCCCCCCGACGACGCAGGAGGGCCCGGATCCGGGCCAGCAGCTCCGCGAAGCTGAAGGGCTTGGTCACATAGTCGTCCGCACCCAGATCGAGCCCTGTGACGCGATCGGCGATCTCCTTCCGGGCCGTCAACATGATGATCGGCACGTCGTTTCCCCAGGTTCGCAGCCGCCGGCAGACCTCAAAGCCGTCCACATCGGGCAGCATGAGATCCAGAATGACGAGATCAAACGACTCCCGCCCGATCAAATCCAATCCCGTCTTCCCATCCGGGGCCACCGACACCCGATATCCCTCGTAGGCCAGCCCGGTACGCAGAAACTCGATGATCGTGGGCTCATCTTCGATGACCAGGATACGGGGGCCGGAAGGGAGCTGCGACTCGTCCGCGGGATTCGGATCCCACCTGTCCATATCGCCCATGTTCAACCGCCTCGTCATTCGTCTCGCTCCCTCCAAGGATTGTAGTACATTCCAGGGGAAAAGGCCACCGGGACGGAATTACGATAGCGTATCCAAGTTCGTGGAAATTCCGTGAGACGCCCCACGACATCCATCGCAAGCCCGCAGGGATGGGATGGGGAATCTCCCTCCGCCCAAACATCCCCTTTTCCGCCTGGCACCTGCTCTTCCCTGGCCCGATTCGGGTAGACAAGGCCGGGCAAGGCAGGTGAGAGACGGAAACCAGGGAGTTTCTTTTGAGGGGCTGCGCCCCTCAAACCTCCCCACCGTATTCCCATCGAAAAGGGTGCACGACAGAGCCACCGCTCTCGCGTAAGCACGTGCTGCTCTTCAGCCTTTCACAGCCACAGGTAGATCAGGACCGCCGTGATGAGCAGATAGATCAGCGAGTACTTGTGAAACTCCATCCATATCCGCCTGTCAGGGACCATCCGCAACGCGATCAGATTCGCGAGCGAGGCCGTGGCCAACCCATTCCCGCCGATGTTAACGCCGTAAAGGATCGCCCGCCAGTTATGGGAGAACCTCGACAGGAAGATCGCGGTGGGCACGTTGCTAATCGCCTGGGACAGCCACACGGAGCTTATGAACACCCCCCGGGCGTGCCCCAAGTCCAGTGCCCATACCCACCGCGAGACCCACTTCATTTCGGAGAGGATGCGAAAGTCCACGAACATGAGGGTCAGGATGAAGATGATGGACCAATCCACCCGGCCAAGCACATCCCGATCCAACGCCACATACGCGAGAAGGATCGCGGGGAGTACATACACGGAGGCCCCTACCTCGAAGGCCACCACGCATCCGAGCAGGAGTCCCAACGACCAGATGGCGAGCCGCCGATCATAGCGGGTGTCTCCCGCCCGGTGTGTATGGAGCGCGCGCCCACGGAACACGAGCGCGGCGAACAGCAGAAGCGTCGGCACCGAGACGAGCGCGAGAGGCGCCATGTGCCAGACGAAAGCGAGAAAGGAGATCCCCCAATCTCGCCATAGCACCATGTTCTGGGGATTCCCAATGGGGGTCAGGGCGGATCCCACGTTGGCAGCGATCCCTTCGAAAACCACCACCTTCTTGATATCGTTCTGAAGCAGACCCTGCAGGCTCAAGGTGAAGGGCACGACGATGACCAACGCGATATCATTCGTCAGGAAAGCGGAGGACACAGCGGTCAGGGAGACCAAGAACAAGGCCAGGCTCCTTTCCGAGGCCAGCCGATCCAGCGCCCATCCGGCTACCCCCTCGAACAGCCCGCTCTCCTTGATCCCCGTCGTGATCGTGATGATGCCGGCCAGGGATGCGATGGTCGTCCAGTCCACGAGCCGATAGATGCGGGCGATCCCCATCACCCCGCCCGGACGCGTGACGGTCAGCGCGACGAACAGCGCCACCAGCAGCAAGAGGACGAGATCACGCCGAACCATTCTTATGAAATCGTGGAGCGGAATGGATATTCTCCGCCACTCATCGTCCCAACACCTTCTCACGCTCTGTCCCAGCACCAGATCACCCTCTTCCCAAGAGCTCCATCCGTCAGCATCCCACCCTTCGCGAGGACGAGGTCCTCTACGACACACCGGGCACGGGGGGAGGCCCGCCGCGCCGGGGCTCGATCGCGACGCGGTAGAGCTTGTCGATGACGCGCACCAGATCCTTG